>NZ_JBAMDI010000060.1:0-62671 GCF_036961695.1 Pseudomonas sp. CGJS7
GGTTTACCCGCGAATACGGTAGCGGCGGCAACGGTGAACGGCGGGGGTAATTGGCCAGCAGGGCCGGCCCTTTCGCGGGTAAACCCGCTCCTACGAAGACCGGCAGATACAAAAAAGCCCGCAGCGAATGCGGGCTTTGTCGTATCTGGCCGTTTGATCAGAACCGATAAACTTCCATATCGGTGCGAATCGGCGAGGCCATCGGGATTTTGGGCTTCTCCGGCCCCTTCTTCACCTGCGTCGGTGCAGCGGGCTTTTTCGGTGCCTCTTCGGCAATCGCCGGCTGGTTGGCCAGCGGCTTCACCGCCGTGCTCAGCTGTTCGGCCAGCTTCTGCAGCAGTTGGCCCTGAGCCTGCACCTGCGACGACTCACTGCCCTCGTGCTGCTGCTCGAGGTGGATGATACGGTTGTCACGCACATGGCCACGGCGGTCAAGCAGACGCCACTGGGCATCCAGGATGGCCGGCTGGTTCTTGCCAGAATCCAGGCGTGTGATCGACAACAGCACTTGTACGTCCGGGCTGAAGCCTGCGGTCGCCGGGGCCAGTACTACGCGTTGGCTGTCCAGGCGCCAGGCCAGTTGACGCACCAGCAGCTGGTCGATATCCGATGAAAGGCTGCCAGCCCAACGACCGTCGGTCGCCGCGCTCAGGCTGCCATCAGGTTGACGCTGCAGGAATGTCTCACGCTGAAGGTAATCGGCCACCGATACCGGGCCGAGTACCACGGCCATGCCCGCACTCTGCGACGGCTGGCCAGGATCACCACTGTCGAGCTGATACAGGGCAACCGGCTGATGCATGGTGCACCCGCCAAGGCCCAGCAGGCCAGTCATCAACAGCGCAAATGGAAGGCGCAGAAATTTCATCATCCCATCCAGGCGGCTGCCACAAGGCACACCGCAGTGATACATGTAGATTCAAACGGGCACACGGCCACGCCGGCACCGCAAGGGGCATATCATCCGCGAAATAACCGTCCGACTCCAGCATTTCTGCCCGAAACGGCGTTGAAATTGCCGTTCCAGACATTACAACCGGTTATGTCGGCACTTCCACCTGCAACCCATCGACACGCTGGAACCCGCGTGGCAGCTTGCTGCCGCGCCGACCGCGCTCGCCCTTGTAGTGCTCCAGGTCGTCCGCCTTCAAAGACAGGGTACGCTTGCCGGCCTGCAATACAAGGGTCGCGCCTTCGGGAATCACGGCCAGATCGGTAACAAATTCTTCACGGCTGGCCACCCGGTCACCCGGCACGCCAATGATCTTGTTGCCCTTGCCTTTACCCAGCTGTGGCAAGTCGCTGACCTTGAACACCAGCAGGCGGCCTTCGGTGGTCACTGCCGCCAACCAGTCCTGCTCGCGATCGGCCACCGGGCGCGGGGTCATGACCTTGGCCCCGTTGGGCAAGCTGAGCAGGCCTTTGCCGGCCTTGTTCTTGGCCTGCAGGTCTTCACCCTTGACCACGAAGCCGTAACCGGCATCCGAAGCCACCACGTACAGCGCATCGTCGTCAGGCAACAACACACATTCGAAAGTCGCCCCCGGTGGCGGCGTCAGACGGCCAGTCAGCGGCTCGCCCTGGCCACGCGCCGATGGCAGGCTGTGGGCGGCCAGCGAGTAGCTGCGACCGGTGGAATCGATAAGCACGGCAAACTGGTTGGAACGCCCGGCCGCAGCAGCCTTGAAGCCGTCGCCGGCCTTGTAGGAAAGGCCAGTGGCGTCGATATCGTGGCCCTTGGCGCAGCGCACCCAGCCCTTCTCCGACAGCACCACGGTGACGGGCTCGGTCGGCATCAGCTCGTTTTCCGACAGTGCCTTGGCTTCGGCACGCGCTACGATCGGCGAACGACGATCATCGCCATAGGTTTCGGCATCCTTGATCAGCTCGCTGCGCACCAGCTTGCGCAGTTTGGCCTCGCTCCCCAGCAAGGCCTGCAGCTTGGCTTGCTCCTTCAGCAACTCATCCTGCTCACCGCGGATCTTCATCTCTTCCAGGCGCGCCAACTGCCGCAGGCGGGTCTCGAGGATGTAGTCGGCCTGTATCTCGGTCAGCTCGAAACGTTCGATCAGGGCCTGCTTGGGGTATTCCTCGGTACGGATGATGTGGATCACTTCATCCAGGTTGAGGAATGCAGTGAGCAAACCGTCCAACAGGTGCAGACGCTTCTCGACCTTATCCAGACGATGCTGCAGGCGGCGACGAACGGTATTGGTGCGGAATTCCAGCCACTCCACCAATAGGGTTCGCAGGTTTTTCAACTGCGGCCGGCCGTCCAGGCCGATGATATTCACGTTGACCCGGTAGGTGCTTTCCAGGTCGGTGGTAGCGAACAGGTGCTGCATCAGCTCGTCGACATCGACGCGGTTGGAACGCGGGATGATGACGATACGGCACGGGTTCTCGTGGTCCGACTCGTCGCGCAGGTCGGCGACCATCGGCAGCTTCTTGGCCTGCATCTGCGCGGCAATCTGCTCCAGCACTTTGGCCCCGGAGACCTGGTGCGGCAGCGCAGTGACGACGATGTCGCCATCCTCGACGCGGTACACGGCGCGCATGCGGATCGAGCCGCGGCCGCTTTCGTACATCTTGAGAATTTCAGCCCGCGGCGTGACGATCTCTGCCTCGGTCGGGTAATCCGGCCCCTGGATGTGCTCGCACAACTGCTCGATGGTTGCCTTGGGCTCATCGAGCAGTCGCACACAGGCACTGGCCACCTCTCGCAGGTTGTGCGGCGGCACGTCGGTGGCCATGCCCACGGCGATACCGGTGGTACCGTTGAGCAGGATGTTGGGCAGGCGCGCAGGCAGCACGGCCGGTTCCTGCAACGTGCCATCGAAGTTCGGCACCCAGTCCACGGTGCCCTGGCCGACTTCGCTGAGCAGCACTTCAGCGTAGCGCGACAGCCGCGCCTCGGTGTAGCGCATGGCGGCGAACGACTTAGGATCATCCGGCGCACCCCAGTTGCCCTGGCCATCGACCAGGGTATAGCGGTAGCTGAACGGCTGCGCCATCAGCACCATGGCCTCGTAGCAGGCCGAATCGCCATGGGGATGGAACTTGCCGAGCACGTCACCGACGGTACGTGCCGACTTCTTGTGCTTGGCATCGGCATCGAGCCCCAACTCGCTCATGGCGTAGACGATGCGTCGCTGCACCGGCTTCAGGCCGTCGCCGATATGCGGCAAGGCACGGTCCATGATCACGTACATGGAGTAGTTGAGGTAGGCCTGTTCGGTGAAGTCAGCCAGCGAGCGGCGTTCGACGCCGTCCAGGCTGAGTTCCAGTGAGTCGCTCATGCGGGCCTCGTCATTATTTCAGGTTCTGGCGCAGCAGCATGGTGCCACCGCGCTGGGTAAATTCAAGTTGTTGCAGGGCACTCATGCCCAGCAGTACGGTGGACCCATCAAGGCCCGGCACCACGATGGCGCGTACGTTCTGCAGGCGGATATCGCCCAGTTGCAGGCTGGTCAGGCGCGTGCGGTAGCCTTCGGTGCGGCCGTTGGCGGTGCTCAGTAGCACCGGGCTACCGCGCTCCAGGCTCAGTTCATGAGCCAACGCCTCCGGGATCGCCACGTCGGTGGCGCCGGTGTCGAGCATGAAATGCACCACCTGGCCGTTGATGGCACCATCCACCACGAAGTGGCCCTGGCCATTACTCAGCAGGCGAACTTCGATAAAGCCTTGACCATGCTCGGATTGCACCTGGCGGTTGGGGTTACGCTGGCTGTCTTCCCACTGGCCGAAAAAGCGCGTGGCAAGAAACAGCGCCGCCGCCCAGGCGACGATCATCAGTAACTTGCCCGCGCGCTTGCCCGGCGCCTGGCTCATGGTTTGGCGCTCCAGCCGCCTTCCGGTGCGTCGAAGCGCCAGACGAGCGGCCGGGTTTCACCATCGGCACGGGCGCCGTTGTTGTTGTCCAGGCCAATCCAGGCGCCCTTGGCATCGATCACCAGTGCTTCGGCCAGACCAAACGGCTGCGCGTAGCGCCGTGACTCGACCAGCGCATCAGCAGCGAACGACCAGCAACGCTCGACCTTGCCACTGTCGACATCACGTCGGCACACCCGGTAAGCGTTACGTTCGAGGGTAAACAGCTTGCCCTCGAACCAGGCCAGGTCAGCGAAGTCGCGCGACAGGGCCCTGGCATTGGGCATCTGCGCGGGTTGCATTTCGACCCCCGCCTCGCTCAGCAGCACGCAACCACGCCCGCAGGTCCAGACCGACTGCTGGCGCTCGATAGCCAGCAGGCCACGGCGCTCACGCTCGGCAGCCAGCCACAGGCGGTCACCCGCCGGGTTGATCGCCAGGCCTTCGAACAGGGCATTGAAGTTCAGCAGCATGCCGCTTGCCCGGGCCTGGCGCACCATGGCCGAGTCGATCCTCAACCAGTCCGGCTCGCCTTCCAGCGGCAATTGCAGCACCGCGGCATGCGCCTCGCTGACCAGATAGAGGTTACCCGCCTGATCACAGGTGATACCTTCGAAATCCAGCTCGCCACCGCGAATGTACGATGCCGCCCAGTTGCGCGACTTCAACCCCCATGGCAGGCCGCTTTCCGGGACAGCCGGCGGGGTGAAGGTAAGCGGCTGCGCGCGCCAGGTCGGGTTCTGCTGATCGAAGCGGTAGATACGGTCGTCGTCACGATCGGACACGCCCCACAACCCACCCCGGCATTCCACCAGCCCCGACAGGTTGCCACCGCGCATACCGTCGATCGGGTGCTCGGCTGTCATCTTCAGCTCTGGCCAGTTGCCCGCCAGACAAGGCAGGGCAACCAGCGCCAGGCAAACGGCAAGTACTTGCCGAATCAAACCATGACCTCGGCCAGGTTGCCCTTGGTTTCCAGCCAACTCTTGCGGTCACCGGCGCGCTTTTTGGCCAGCAGCTTGTCCATCAGCTCGCAGGTTGCTTCTACGTCGTCCAGGGTCAGCTGCACCAGGCGCCGGGTGTTCGGGTCCATGGTGGTTTCGCGCAACTGCGGCGGGTTCATCTCGCCCAGGCCCTTGAAGCGTGTTACCTGCGGCTTGCCGCGCTTCTTCTCGGCCACCAGGCGGTCGAGGATGCCGTCACGCTCGGCTTCGTCGAGGGCGTAGTAGATTTCCTTGCCCAGGTCGATGCGGTACAGGGGCGGCATGGCCACGTAAACATGCCCAGCCTCGACCAGTGTCCGGAAGTGTTGAACGAACAGCGCACACAGCAATGTGGCGATGTGCAGACCATCGGAGTCAGCGTCGGCGAGGATGCAGATCTTGCCATAGCGCAGCTGCGCAAGGTCGGTTGCACCCGGATCGACGCCAATGGCCACGGCAATGTTGTGCACTTCCTGGCTGGCCAGGACTTCGCCCCCGTCCACTTCCCAGGTGTTGAGGATCTTGCCGCGCAGCGGCAGGATGGCCTGGAATTCCTTGTCCCGCGCCTGCTTGGCCGAACCACCGGCCGAGTCACCCTCGACGAGGAACAACTCGGCACGCATCGGGTCCTGGCCTGCACAATCGGCCAGCTTGCCGGGCAATGCCGGGCCCTGGGTGATGCGCTTGCGCTCGACCTTCTTGCTGGCCTTGAGGCGGCGCCCGGCGTTGCTGATGGCCAGTTCTGCCAGTTGCATGCCCAGCTCGGGGTGGGCGTTGAGCCACAGGCTGAAAGCATCCTTGACCACACCGGAGACGAACGCGGCCGCCTCGCGTGATGACAGGCGCTCTTTGGTCTGCCCGGAGAACTGCGGGTCCTGCATCTTCATCGACAGTACGAAGGTGATGCGCTCCCAAACGTCTTCCGGCGCCAGTTTTACCCCGCGTGGCAGCAAGTTGCGGAACTCGCAGAACTCACGCATGGCATCCAGCAGGCCCTGGCGCAGGCCGTTGACGTGGGTGCCGCCCTGGGCGGTGGGAATCAGGTTGACGTAGCTTTCCTGAATGCTGTCACCGCCTTCGGGCAGCCACAGCAAAGCCCAGTCAACCGCTTCCTTGTTACCCGCCAGGCTGCCACAGAACGGCTCGTCGGGCAGGCGCTGGAATTCGTTGACCGAGTCGACCAGGTAGGAGCGCAGGCCATCCTCGTAGTGCCATTCCACCTTTTCGCCGCTGGCCTTGTCCTCGAAGCTGACCAGCAGCCCCGGGCACAGTACCGCCTTGGCCTTGAGCACGTGCTTGAGGCGGCTGATGGAGAACTTGGGCGAGTCGAAGTACTTCGGGTCGGGGCTGAAGTACACACTGGTGCCGGTGTTGCGCTTGCCGACCGAGCCGACCACTTCCAGCTCGCTGGCCTTGAAGCCATCGGCAAAGGTCATCTGGTATTCGTTACCGTCACGTTTGACGCGCACGCGCACCTGCGTCGACAGGGCGTTGACCACCGAGATACCCACCCCGTGCAGGCCGCCGGAAAACTGATAGTTCTTGTTGGAGAACTTGCCGCCGGCGTGCAGCTTGGTGAGGATCAGCTCGACCCCGGACACGCCCTCTTCCGGATGGATGTCCACCGGCATGCCGCGGCCGTCGTCGCTGACTTCCAGCGAATGGTCGGCATGCAGGATGACCTGCACCGAACGCGCGTGGCCGGCCAGTGCTTCGTCGACACTGTTGTCGATGACTTCCTGGGCCAGGTGGTTGGGGCGGCTGGTATCGGTGTACATGCCCGGCCGCTTGCGGACCGGATCAAGGCCCGAGAGGACTTCGATGGCGTCTGCGTTATAGGCGCTAGCGCTGGGATTGGCCATAGGGTCTCGTCGTCAGTCTGGTGAATGCAAAAAAGTCAAAATACAGAAAAATCGAGCGCCGCATACTGCCCACGGGCAATGCCGGCGAACGCCAGCAGTGCCGGCAGGCGCTCGGCGAAGCCCTGGAAGCTGTGGTCGCCACCGGCCTGGATACGCAGGGCACAAGCACGGTAATAGCGCTCGGCGTGTCGATAGTCCAGGGTTTCATCGGCGGTCTGCAGCCACACTTGATAGCGGTCGGCATCGGCCGGGGCCGCGACTTCCAGCTCGGCCAGGGCCTGCACGTGATCGTGGGTCAGCTCCCAGGTTTCACCGCTGTAATGATTGCGCTGGGTGCCCAGGTAACCGTCGAAATGCTTGTGCGGGGTTACCGCCGGGTTGACCAGCAGGGCCTTGAGGCCATGGCGCTCGGCCAGGTGGGTGGCATAGTAGCCGCCGAGCGAACTGCCCACCAGCAGTGGCGCCCCCAGTTCGGCGATGGCCGCTTCGAGCTGGACCATGGCTTGCCGTGGGTGGTGGTGCAGGGCCGGCACTCGCAACTGGTCGGCCAGGCCGAGCTGCTGCATGACTGCCTCCAGCTGACGCGCCTTGGTCGAAAGCGGCGAGCTGTTGAAGCCATGGATATAGAGGATGGAACCCGACATGCTGCCCCCGGAATCTGTGGCTTCGCGCCTGATAATGCGGGCGCAGGGACGCGCAGTGTAGCGCGTTCGCCGGGTTTTGACGCAGTGCCACGGATTTCGCAATACATTTCCGGCAGGCTGACGTGGCCTGCTCAATACCCTGGGCTGTCGAAGTCGAGCTGCACCTCGAAATCCAGCGCCCGCTCCACCCCGGTCTCCAGCCGCCCGTCGGCATGCAGGCGCAACCAGCGGTACCCCGGATGCTCTTCGCTCACCTGGAAGTCTTCGCTGCGCGCCGCGAACTGAATGCAGGTCGACGGCGTGGCCAGCAGGCGCCGCCCCTCTCGGACCTCATCCCATTCCTGATGCACATGCCCCCATAACAAAGCCCGTACCTGTGGATATCCTTCAACGATATCGAACAGCGCCTGGGCATTGCGCAAGCCGATCGGCGCGATCCAGGCGCAGCCGATATCCACTGGCTGATGGTGGAAGCACACCAGGCAATGCCGCTCGCCGGCCTCTTTCAAGGCGGCTTCCAGTACGGCCAGCTGGTCATCTTGCAAAAACCCGTGGGTAGCACCCTGCACGGCGGTGTTGAGCATGACCACCCGCCACGCGCCGATATCGGTCACCGCCTGCACCAGTTCCGGCGCCACCTGCGCCATCACCTGAGCCTCGTCATGGTTGCCCGGCAGCCAGCGAGTGGGTACGGCAAACGGTGCGGTCAGCTCACGAAACGCTTCATAGGATGCCACGCTGGCATCCTGGGACAGGTCGCCCGTGCACAGCAGCAAGTCGACAAGCGGCTGCTCGCGCCGTACCTGGGCCACCACGTGGCGCAGGCTGTCTCGGGTCTTGAGGCCCAGCATGCTGCCAGCCGGGTCGGCGAACAGGTGGGCATCGGTCAGTTGCACCACATGCACGGGGCGGGATTGGTCTGGCGGCGACAACGGCCATCTCCTCGAATGGATTCAGCGGGAATTATGGCTGTGCGACGGTGACGAGCAAACACCCGCAACCGACTCACGTCACAATTCAGCGAACACTTGCCAGTTCGTGGCCGCAGGCCAGGCAGTGGCTGAGCCATTCACCCAGGAACAGGTTGAGCTGGGCCTTTTCGTCCGGCTGGTGCATGGCGTCGTTCGGATACGGGTAGATGCTGCGCAGGCGCCGGGTGTGTTCGGCGCTGACCACTTCGGCCATGCGCGCATCGTGATACACCTGCACTTCCAGGTGTGGCACTGGCAACCACGGCAGGCTGTGTTCCTGGCGCACATGCAGGGTGGTGGTATACGGGCAGGCCAGCACCACGTCGAGCACCAGCACGCCAAGCATCTGGTCACCCTGGGTCATGCCGATGCGGCGCGAGCTCTGGGTGGTGCGCATGTCGGGCAACAAGCGCATCAGCCGGGCATAGTTGGCCTCGCAGGCTGCCTGCAGCCCGACCAGGTCAACTCGATAGCGCTCGCGCAGCAGGTTCACTTCCACATACCTCTTACTTCGTCACGGTTCAGCGCCAGCCATTGCAGGCCAATGATGGTGGCCGCATTGCAGATGCGCCCGTCGCGCACCGCCCGCAGGGCATCCTCGAACGCCCACACGCGTACGCGAATGTCTTCGCCCTCTTCCTCCAGGCCATGCAGCCCTCCCGCGCCCTCGCTGCTGCAACGGCCGAGGAACAGATGAACGTATTCGTCACTGCCGCCAGGCGACGGGAAGTAGCGGGTCATCGGCCACAGGGCGCTAAAGGTCAGGCCGGCTTCTTCTTCAGCCTCGCGATGGGCGACTTCCTCGGGCTGCTCGTCTTTGTCGATCAACCCGGCAACCATCTCGATCAGCCAAGGGTTGGCGACCTTGTCCAGTGCGCCCACGCGAAACTGTTCGATCAGCACCACTTCATCGCGCGCAGGGTCGTACGGCAGCACGCATACCGCATCGTGGCGCACAAACAGTTCGCGACTGATCTCGCGCCCCATGCCCCCGGCAAATAGCTCGTGGCGCAGGCGTAACTTGTCGAGCTTGTAAAAGCCCTGGAAGCAATTGGCCCGCTCGATGATTTCGAAGCCCTTGGGCACAGCGTTCAACGCGTCTGACATGGAAATCCTCATTACCTCGAATACTGCTTCGCGCCATCCTACTCCGCACGCCTGTTGGTTTCACCCCTTTCCAGCAACCGCTGGCGCACTCGGGACAGCAGCCCTTCACTCTGTTAGCTTAGTGGCGAACTGAAGGCCGCGCAGACGGTCAAAGGCCGACTTTTCCCTGTTCTGCAAGGATCATCATGACACTTGTCAAACTGACTTCCGTGGCCGTGCTGGCACTCGCTCTGGGCGCCTGCCAGAGCCTGTTCACGCCCAACTACCGGGCCCCGCTCGAGGTCAAGCGCGACGCCTGGGAGCATGTCAAACCCGGCTGCAGCGAGAGCGACTGCCCGCTGGTGAACATCGACATGATCCACTTCCCGGCCCTGCCCAAGCTCGACGGCATCGTCGAAAAACGCCTGCTGCAACTGACCGAAGACAATCAGCATGGCACCGCACCAGCCACCCTGCAGGCCTACGAACAGCAATATCTGGCCAGTGCCGACAAACGTAACAGCAGCTACTTGCAAGCCAAGGTACGCGAGCAGCATGACGGGCTGGTGATCATCGAGTTGTCCAGCTACCTGGACAGCGGTGGCGCCCACGGCATGCCCGGGCGCGGCTTCATCAACTATTCACGCAAACTGGACAAGGTGCTGACCCTGCAGGACATGCTGGTGCCCGGCCAGGAAGACACCTTCTGGAAAACCGTCGAAGAATCGCACCGTGCCTGGCTGATGAGCGTGGGTATGGACAAGGATGCCGAGTTCGTCAAGACCTGGCCATTCAAGAAATCGCCGCACGTCGCCCTGACGTACGGCGCGGTAGTGGTCAAGTACGAGGTCTATGCCATCGCGCCCTATTCCATGGGCCACGTGGAACTGAAGATCCCCTACCCGCGCCTGAATGGCGTACTCAAGCCTGAACTGTTTCCCGGCCGCGGCTGAGGCTTAGCAGCCCATGCAGCACACCTGCCAGCAGCAATGCGGGCAGGGTAGCGCCCAGTTCGGGCGCCTTGGCGGCAATCAGGTGATAGGCCACCGCCCCGGCAAACCAGGCCACCAACGCCTGCCAGTGCAAGCCATTGACCTGTGCTGGCAGACGGCGTCGACGGACCACGTAGTGGTCCATCAGCACCACGCCGAACAGCGGTGCGAACACCGAACCGATCAGCAACAGGAAGTTTTCGTACTGTGCCAGTGGCGCCAACAGGGCGATCAGGGTGCACAACACGCCGATGGCCAACGCCAGGTGCTCGACCTTCAGCGGTAGCAGCACACCGGTGGAAACCGCCGCCGAGTGGATGTCGGCGAAGGCCTTTTCCGACTCGTCCAGCAGAATAAGCAGCAGCGGAATCCCCATGCCGGCGCCCGCCAGGGCCAGCAGCAAGGCATTGACTTCGCCACTGGCGGCGAACGCCAGCGTGTACGCCACGCCCAGGCTCATCAGCCAGGTGTTGCCGATGAAGTAGCCCACTACCGTACCGCCGAACACATGCCTGCCATTGCGGGCAAAGCGCGAGTAGTCCGCGATCAGCGGCAGCCAGGACAGCGGCATGGCGATGACGATATCGAAGCCAACCGCCAGCGACATCGAACCATCCCCGGCACGGTTCCACAGCTCCGCCAGGTCGGCCTTGGCGAACAGGTTCCAGGTCAGCCACAGACAGGCGCCCAGCAACAACCAGATGCCCCAGGCGCGCAGCACCTTGCGCACGAAGGCCAGTGGCCCGCTGACAGCCAGCAGGGTGGCCAGGGCACCGAAGCACAGCGTCCAGAGCATGGGGCTGTTCCAGGCACTTTCCTCACCGAACGCTCGCGCACCCAGCAAGCTGGCAGCATCGCGCATGACGATAATCTCGAAAGCGCCCCAACCCACCAGTTGCAGCAAGTTGAGCAGCGCCGGCAAGCGCGCGCCATGGCTGCCCAGGCTGAGTTTCAGGGTGCCCATGGCGGACAGCCCGGTGTCACTGCCAATAACCCCCGCCGCCCCCAGCAACAGCACACCGACACCGGTGCCCAGAGCGATGGCCAGCACCGCGCCAGCAAGGCCCAGGCCTGGCGCCAGCATAGCGCCGACCTGCAGCACCATCAGGCCGATGCCGAGGGAAAACCACAGTGAAAACAGGTCGCGAGCACCGAAGATGCGCTGCTGGATGGGGATTGGATGGTCGGGAGAGAACTGGCTGGGTGATGTCATGGTCATGTCCGCAGGAGTGATGTTAAGTGGCATACACCACCCTGTGGGAGCGGGCTTGCCCGCGAACACCGGCAAAGCCGGTGCCATGCACCGCAGTGCTTGCTTCGCGGGCAAGCCCGCTCCCACAGGGTAAGGTGCTGCGGTTTAGACTTTGTGGTACAGCTGGCTGCCTTCCTGGCGGAACCGCTCGGCCTGCTCACGCATGCCTTGCTCGACCGTCACATCCACGGCCTCGATCTTGGCAGCGTACTCACGCACTTCCTGGGTGATCTTCATCGAGCAGAACTTCGGCCCGCACATCGAGCAGAAGTGCGCGACCTTGGCCGATTCCTTCGGCAGGGTCTCGTCGTGGAAAGCACGGGCGGTGTCCGGGTCGAGGCCCAGGTTGAACTGGTCTTCCCAACGGAACTCGAAACGCGCCTTGGACAAGGCGTTGTCGCGAATCTGTGCACCCGGGTGGCCCTTGGCAAGGTCGGCGGCATGCGCGGCGATCTTGTAGGTGATGATGCCGGTCTTGACGTCGTCCTTGTTCGGCAGGCCCAGGTGCTCCTTCGGCGTGACGTAGCAGAGCATGGCGCAACCGAACCAGCCGATCATCGCCGCACCAATGCCCGAGGTGATGTGGTCGTAACCCGGCGCGATGTCGGTAGTCAGTGGGCCGAGGGTGTAGAACGGCGCCTCGTCGCAGCACTCCAGCTGCTTGTCCATGTTCTCTTTGATCAATTGCATCGGCACGTGGCCGGGGCCTTCGATCATGCATTGCACGTCGTGCTTCCAGGCAATCTTGGTCAGCTCGCCGAGGGTTTCCAGCTCACCGAATTGCGCGGCGTCGTTGGCGTCGGCAATCGAGCCAGGGCGCAGGCCGTCGCCCAGCGAGAAGCTGACGTCGTAGGCCTTCATGATTTCGCAGATTTCGTCGAAGTGGGTGTACAGGAAGTTTTCCTTGTGGTGCGCCAGGCACCACTTGGCCATGATCGAGCCACCGCGGCTGACGATGCCGGTGACCCGCTTGGCGGTCAGGGGCACATAGCGCAGCAGCACACCGGCGTGAATGGTGAAGTAGTCCACGCCCTGTTCGGCCTGCTCGATCAGGGTGTCGCGGAACAGTTCCCAGGTCAGGTCCTCTGCCACGCCGTTGACCTTTTCCAGGGCCTGGTAGATCGGCACGGTACCGATCGGCACCGGCGAGTTGCGAATGATCCACTCGCGGGTTTCGTGGATGTGCTTGCCGGTGGACAGGTCCATGACCGTGTCCGAGCCCCAGCGGATGCCCCAGGTCAGCTTGGCCACCTCTTCCTCGATCGAGGAACCCAGGGCGCTGTTGCCGATGTTACCGTTGATCTTCACCAGGAAGTTGCGACCGATGATCATCGGCTCTACTTCCGGGTGGTTGATGTTGGCCGGAATGATCGCGCGGCCACGGGCGATTTCCTGGCGAACGAATTCAGGGGTGATTTCTTTCGGGATGTTGGCACCGAAGCTGTGGCCGGCATGTTGCTCATTCAGCAGGCCGGCGGCGCGGGCCTCCTGCAGCTTCATGTTTTCGCGGATGGCCACGTATTCCATTTCGGCGGTGATGATGCCCTGACGGGCATAGTGCATCTGCGAGACGTTGGCGCCGGCCTTGGCACGACGCGGGTTGCGCACATGGGCGAAACGCAGCTTGGCCAGCTCTGCATCGTTCAGGCGCTGCTGGCCGAAGTCGGAGCTCAGGCCTTCCAGGCGCTCGGTGTCACCGCGGGCTTCGATCCACGCCGAACGCACATCGGCCAGGCCTTTGCGCACGTCGATGATCACGTCGGGGTCGGTGTACGGGCCAGACGTGTCATACACCAGCACCGGGGCGTTGGACTCGCCGCCGAAATCGGTCGGGGTGTCATCCAGGCTGATTTCACGCATGGGGACACGGATGTCCGGGCGCGAGCCTTCGACATACACCTTGCGCGAACGCGGGAAGGGTTGCACGGACTGCTGATCGACTTGTGCCGATTCGCTGAGGTTGATCGCTTTTTCTTGTTTGGTCATCACAGGCTCTCCTGACGGCTTCCTAGCAGTGGAATGTCGGGGTGAACCTGAAACGCGCGGACGCACCCTCTTTGGGTGCAGTGCCGGACATGGGGGTGCCTGAAGCTGTATGCAGCTGTGACAATCCCGGACCTGGCACAAGAGGCTCCCCGGGAAGGCGAGCAATCTTGTTCCCTACGCAGGCGCTAACCTGATCAGGTTCAACGGGATCCGCACCTCTGCGATCTCAGCCTTTGCTTCAAGGCACCCCGACAAGAACATGCGCAGTCTAGACTGGAGTGGTCAGCAAAGCCAAGCAGGTAAATGCGCGGATGATGAAAGGCACACCGAGCGATTGTTGCCGGGTGCGCATGGCACTACACTGGCCCATCGCTCGATACTCAACAGTTCAGTAATTAAATTTCGTACAAGGATTGCCTCTATGCTGCGCAAACTCTCACTGGCGATAGCCGTGTCTTGTGCGTCCAACGGAGTGGTCTGGGCAGCGGACGTGCCCTCGACAGTCAAAACCGATCTGGTCAGCGTCTACCAGGAAGCAGTGGACAACAACGCCGACCTGGCTGCAGCCCGCGCCGATTACGGGGCGCGCCGCGAAGTGGTGCCGCAGGCCCGCGCCGGGTTGCTGCCAAACCTGTCGGCCGGTGCCGAGATGATGAACACCCGCACCAAGCTGGACGAGCCATCCATCACGTCCAATCGCAGCGGCAACGCCTGGAGCGCGACCCTGGCTCAGCCGATCTTCCGCGCTGATCGCTGGTTCCAGTTGCAAGCCGCCGAAGCAGTCAACGAACAGGCAGCCCTGGAGCTGTCGGCGACCGAGCAAAACCTGATCCTGCAAACCGCGCAAAACTACTTCGCCGTCCTCCGCGCCCAGGACAACCTGGCCGCCACCAAGGCAGAAGAAGCCGCCTTCAAGCGCCAGTTGGACCAGTCCAACGAGCGTTTCGACGTGGGCCTTTCGGACAAGACCGACGTGCTGCAATCCCAAGCCAGTTATGACACTGCACGGGCCAACCGGATCATCGCCGAACGCCAGGTGCAGGATGCCTTCGAGGCCCTGGTAACCCTGACCAACCGTGAGTACACCTCTATCCAGGGCGTGGTGCATAGCCTGCCGGTACAAGTGCCAACGCCCAACGATGCCAAAGCCTGGGTCGAAACCGCCGGGCGCCAGAACCTCAACCTGCTGGCCACCAACTACGCGGTTTCTGCCGCAGAAGAGACCCTGCGTCAGCGCAAGGCCGGGCATGCACCGACACTGGACGCCGTGGCCAAGTACCAGAAGGGTGACAACGACAGCCTTGGCTTCACCAACCCGGCGCCGCAGCAAAACGTGCGCTACGGCGGCGACGTCGAGCAGACCAGCGTTGGCCTGCAACTGAACATACCGATCTACAGTGGCGGCCTGACCAGCTCGCAGGTACGCGAGGCTTACCAGCGCCTGAGCCAGAGCGAGCAACAGCGTGAAAGCCTGCGCCGCCAGGTCGTGGAAAACACCCGCAACCTGCACCGCGCAGTGAACACCGATGTGGAACAGGTACAGGCGCGCAAGCAGTCGATCATTTCCAACCAGAGCGCGCTGGAAGCCACCGAAATCGGCTACCAGGTCGGTACCCGCAACATCGTCGACGTGCTTGATGCCCAGCGCCAGCTGTACACCTCGGTGCGCGACTACAACAATAGCCGTTACGACTACATCCTCGACAACCTGAGCCTGAAGCAGGCAGCCGGCACCCTGAGCCCGCAAGACCTGCAGGACCTGAAGCGCTACCTGAAACCTGACTACAACCCGGACAAGGACTTCCTGCCGCCGGACCTGGCGGCAGCAGCGGCCAAGAACTTCGAGCGCAGGCCTTGAGATAGGTGCTGGACTCTTCGCGGGCTTGCCCGCTCCCACACGGTGCCAGGCCTGAAGGCATGATGCACCTGTGAGAGCTGGCTTGCTGGCGATAGGCCGCCAATATCACTCCAGACATGTACGACAACGCCTAGGCGGCTACGGCAATCGTCGAGTCGATGCGTTGCGCCGACATATCACCGATAAGCACAGGCCCCGCAGGTTCAGGGGCGAACGCAGCCATTGCATCAACAAGATTCCCCAGGCTCGGTAGCGAGTGCTCGACAGCAACCAGCGATGACCCTGCTGAAATGGCGGAAATCTCTGGCACGGCAACCGCTTCAGATGTGACCATTGCCGGCTGCGCAAAGATAAAGTCCTCCGCTGTCACCTGCGCAACTTCGAGCGCATCCAGGTACAGCATCTTCACAATACCTTCCTGCCCCGGCACTGCCTGGGTATCAACGGCTACACCGTGAATCTGCGCAAAGTCATTGAGTTTGAAGCGCTGGACTTTGCTGACGTGCAGATCCTCGAAGCGACTGATGCCTACCTGGGTCAGGTCAATCTTGTCGATACCGTGTCGGAACCCCCGAAGGGTGTTCTTGTAATCGCTCACACCTTCTTGTTTTGTCACCAGAAATACGCTGGGCGCAACCGTCGGCGGGGAATATATCGTGCCTGCCAACGAAGCCACCAACTGCCCGGATGCGTCACTGGCAAGCGACACGCCACCTGCACCACCGGTAAGCAGAACATTCGCGGTGACAGGCGGGGTCGTCTGCTCTTCAGGGCTGCCCTCGAAATAACCTGGCGCAGCGGTGAAAGCGTCAAGGAAACGGAAGTTCGCTGACCGCAGTTCAGCAATCGTAGTGTCCGCAATCGTCAGCTTCTGCCCACTGCCAAGGTCGAGCACAGTCGAATTGCCGTCCTGTTGCATCTGCAAGTCAGCAAACCCTGAACCACCAAAGCCGACCAGGTCGATCACCTCACGCGAAGTCTCGAACTGCTTGAGTACATCGTTACCGCCTGCACGCCTGTGGATGACAAAGCGGTCGGTACCCTCACCCCCCTTGAGGAGATTGTACCCACGGCCACCATCCAGTAATGCCCCGGCGGGCCCGGCGATCAAGGTATCGTCGCCATCACCACTGATAAGGTTTTGCACCGAACCAGGGGCTATGGTGAGCGCCGCACCGGCAATACTGGCGCTGCCGCTGGCCAGATCCACCGAGATACTGCGACTTACTGCAGCCGCATTCAACGTATTGCGCCCGCCAGCGGTGCCGCTGATGGCATCGTCAAGCTTCGCGCGCCCTGGGTTTTCTGCCACCAGGTTCGCGTAGTCGTCGGTAAAGTAATAGACATCATCGGTGGTGCCGGGGCTGCCGACGAGGCGCAGCGTCCAGCGATCAAGCGTTAGCGGTAAGCCAGCAACAGCATTACGCACCTCAAGCTTCCACTCCCCAGCCGAGCGCTCTGCGCGATGATGGGTCGACATAAACCCATATTTGAACGCCCCTGAACGCGAATCGCCCAGATCGTCATCACCAGAGCCCGGCGCCTTGCCTGTGCGATCGAGCAGTACGCTGCGCGTGCCGCCAGGCGACACCAGCGTGAGCGTCATGTCGCCAAGGCGGCCGAGCATCGAGTGGACATCGACCTCCACATGCTCCACCAGCAAATCAGCCGGCAGGGTCAAAGACAAAGTCACAACCTGCCCCGCCGCAACCTGTTGAGCCACTGGTTCACTGCTGGCTGTCAGCAGCCGTTCATTGGCCTTGGTCGCCCGGCTCCCCCAGGACTCGGCAAGGCGCACTGCGGCGCGGGCGTCGATCATGCCAAAGCCATAGTCGTGGCTGGCGTGCATGCCACCGCCATTCCAATTGCGACCTGCGTTGTAAGCCCATTGGGTTGATGCGTCGTCCACTTTGCGCGCAGACAGTGCGAGGATCTGCTGAACATCCCGGTAACCCAACCCCGGGTTGGCCTGCAACATCAACGCCACCACGCCTGAGACGATCGGCGCGGCGAAGCTGGTGCCCTGAGTCGTGCTGTAGGCGCTGCCGACCGACGCACCGCGCTCCGCTTCAAGGCTGACGCCACTGGATAAAACATGGCTCCCCGGTGCAGCGACCAGCAAGCTGGAGCCTGGATTGGAAAAGGGTGCCGTGGCAGCTTGCAGTACCGAGAGGTCTGCCTTTGCGTTGATGGCCGCCACTTCAATGGCGTGGCGGTTGTTGTTGGTCAGCGAGCCCTGTGCATTACCGCCTTTATGGCGCTGGTTGCCACCAGAGGCGACGACGATGGTGCCTAGCCCGCCACGGCCGTTGGTGGCGGCAAGCGTAGTGCTGAATGCCAGCGCCAGAGCAGTATCGACTTTTCCTTCTGGAACATTTGTGAGTCCGAAGTCCGTTTTGAAACCCCAACTGTTGTTGGCAATGTCGTAGTTGACCATTTGCCCCAAATTGGTCAGGTCATCGCCTTTGTTGGCCAGGTAGTGCCCGCCGATCTTCGCCTCATATGCGATGCCGATCCCTCCTTGATCATTGCGCGCGCCAACCATGACCCCAGCCACTTGAGTGGCATGATTGGACGCCAGAGCGGGCAGCGTGCCATTGGTGCGTTGGGTTTGCAGCCAGATGGGATCGATATTCGGCTTGAGATCGGGGTGCCCGATGTCGAAGATTTCCGGCGCCACGGCAAACTCCCCACCCGGCTCGAACTGCCCTATCCTCACCCCCTTGCCCGTGAAGTCACGCCATACCGGCGCGACATTGATCTCGTCCAGATACCACTGCCGCCCCGACAGCGGGTCAGCGGGGGATTGTTCATGGCGCAACGTTACCGTTGCCCGCAAGGGTGCTGATGCAGCACTGCCCACCTCGGTCACACTCATGGACGCGTTGCCGGCAGCATCGACCAAGTCGTAACGGAAACTGACATCACCGTCATGGCCTGGCAACGGCGTGACCTCCACATCACCCTGCTCATTCAGCCGCACTGTTGCACCCTTGCCAGCGCTGACTGAGGCGATGCGCAATGGCCCGCTGCTGCCAAGTGGCTGATCATTGCCCAGTAGCGCCGTTGCAGGGACTATCAGCGCCGTGTCAGTGGTGGCGAATGTAGCCAGTTGCTCAGGCGAGAGCCTGTCGCCGATTGGCATGGCGCCCCCGCCAAGAAGATCGATGGCAGCAATGTCGGCGAAGCTGAGTTTCTGGATGTTGCTCAAGCTCAGACGGCCATCTCGTCCCGCCACGGTGTCGGTGATCAGGTGGCCCGATTCGGTACGTGTGATCAGGTACTCGTCGTGAGCACCATGCAAACTGACCAGGTTGGTGCCCGCGCCTCCGTCGATCGTGGCATCGCCGCGTCCGGCCTCGATCACGTCATCGGCAGCACCGCCCGTAATCTGATCAGCGCCACCACCGGCGTAAATGATACTTCCGCCCGCCGAGGCCCGGATGCGATCCCCCTTGGGGCCCGCATAGATCACCGACTTGCCGGTACCACCAATGATGTCGTTACGGCCCGTACCGCCAACCAGCACATCGTTGCCGCCACCACCGATCAGCAAGCTGTCGCCCGAGCCGCCCTTGATGAAAACTCCGCGTTGACCGCCGCTGGCGATGATGTCCTTACCCCGCCCGCCTTGCGCAATGGTCAGCCCGGCCTTGGCCATGTTCAGCCCAACGCCATGCTCCCCCACGATCAGCGCCGTGTCGCGCCCACCATTGCCCTGCATGTTCGCCCAATCGTCGCTGGCACTGATCACGAATACATCGTCGCCCGCCCCGCCGTGATAGGTGTTGCTGCCACCGCCACCAACCAGCCAACTGCCCTCTGGGGCCGCGGTCAAGACATCATCGCCCGCGCTGCCGTACAGCGTCTGTACGCCGAGCGCTGCGGCGTCCAGCGTGCTGCCTTGAGCACTCTGGCTGATGTAGGCCCTTCGGGAAGTGGGCCCGCTTGACGAAGTCAGTAGAGTGCCACCCTCCTGGGCCTCGATCCGATTACCGACGGTATCGGCGAGAAACCTCACCGCCAGTACTTCCCGGTCCTCACCATTAACAGTGAAAGCGCCTCGGGAAATGACCTCGTTACCCTGACGCACCTCTCCTACCGGCTCGACCTGGCCGAGCTTGATCTGGCTAATGCCATGCTCCTGCAATGCCCTCAGCTCACCGGCATCGGCAAGCCCGTCATGGTTGCCATCGACCCACACCTTCAATTGCGCCCAGACGGCGTCTTCAGCGTTGATGACGCCATCGGCGTTGGCGTCAACACTTGCCAGGGCGGCGAAGCCATCCTTGAACGGTGTTTCACCAGAGCTGCCGTCGCTGCCTGCCTTGCCGCCGTAGTATTCGGAGAACAGCTGGCTGACGTTGCTCACCTGGCCGGTACCGTTGTCATGCACCAGCATGCCGGTCAGCCGGTCTGCCCAGCCGGTGCGGCGCAGTGAACCACTGTTATCGATATCGAACAGTACGCCTTCCTCGATACCCGTCAGACCAACGCCCTTGCCGCTGAGGTCGAGCAAGAGCGGGTCGACAAACGTGTTCACCGTGGTCATTGCTGCCAACCCGTTGAGTACCACGGCATTGCGCAGGCTGAAATCCGGTTGTTCATTGCCATCACGATAGAACTGAGCCAGATGCTGATTGGGTCGCACGTTGGGGTCGATCTGGAGCTCGCCGGGGCGAACACCACCGGTGGCCAAACTGCCCAACTGAGCGGAGGTGAAGTCGGTGTTGTCGAGGGTGCTGTCGGTGAATGCGATACTGTGGGTCAGGCGACGATCGACGTAGCCGTTGGAGACGTCATTGCGGATATCGTCCTGGCCTTGGAGGTCACGGCGGGATTCGGTTGTGGGGGTGATTTCGATGTTCAAGGATGGATCTATAGCCCCAGGGTTCTCGGAATCTACGAGCTCGGAGATCACACTGGCCAAGCCATTTCCCGCAACTTCTCCGATTGAATAAAGAAACGATGCAATGGCGGTCGGCGAATCAATACGAGATTTCCAGTACTTGGCCATGCCACGCATATCATCCGGTGCCACTACAGTGCTATAAGCCATTCTACTATCAGTCTGAATGGACAACCAAAACTCACTACCCGGGCTTCCCGCCGCATCCAGTACCTTTTCCCAATATGACTCACGATGCTCCGGATGGGTTAACTCAAACACAGAATTCAAAGTCCAGGCATCTTTCGACCTACCCAAGTTTTTAAATACTTTACTATGGAACGCCCAAACTTCCTTATGATTTGGATCACCATCCACCTTACCACCCATCACCCTGCGTTCTTGAAGTTCCAAATAAGCTTTGCCCATTTCCAATCTTACTTCTTCAACATCTGCCTCACTCATGGGGCGCCCGGCATCTGCCTCAGTTCGTTTCATGAAATTTATAGCAGCCAACCCTGCTATGGAGTTGCCTTTAGCAACGCCATTGGCAAGCACGGCATATCGGTCCCCCTTCATAGCCATATAGTCATACATATCGCCAACACCTTTGGACTCAAAAATTTTACGCGCAACCGCTATATCTTCTTTTGTCAACCCCGACATTTGCCACCTCATCTTCTGCTATTAATTAAAAAATCGACCACTGAGCGCCTCACTTCCAACCACCGCATTAACTTATCAGGGCGCATTATCACCTCGACTAGTACGTCTCCAAACACCACAAAGGTCATTTCACACGAATAGTAATTCGGCACTTTCGGGCGCCAACTGCAATACCCCACAGCAGCCAAGTCATCGAGCTCACCCTGCCAATAGATAAGCTTCTTGTGATTTTCCAAAGTCGTGTCACGCGCCTCTACACGATAGAGGCTGCTTGACTCATCGTACTCAGCAAGCGTTATTGTTTCTGCTGGGCTTTTCCGCAAAAGAAACTCGAGTTGACGCCGTAAATCCCCCTCTCTTGCAGTTATCGGGGCCACTGCGACCAACAGCCCCTCATGCTCCAAGCCCTGCCGGAACACTAAACTGTCATCCGCCGGCTCGAGCTCTGGCCAGGTCATTGACAAAAATACAGATACCAGGTTTGCGTCACAGCCTTTTTTGTTATAAATAAAGCCAGGATCAAAAGAGCTTTTTCCCTCATATTCTGGCCAAAATGGAAAGTACAACCTAGAGAACTTGTACACTTCCCCTGAAATTCTGCCGCACACGAAAGGATCAAACGTTACCTCCCCTGGCTTCCAAGGTTCGCTTTTCCAAGCCACAACTATTATCACCAGCACGGGAGTCAACAAGAGTACAGCGGAGCAAAGCCTCAAAAAATTCCAAGCCCATGGGAAAAACAAACATGGTATTTTTCTCATGATGACTTAGCGCTCCGTCAAGCTTTCTCGGACATACAACCAAAAGGGGCAGAATCTAACTTTGATCATTTTCCTTCTCCTTGCCTTACACCTCGCCTTGCAACTCTTCAACTCCACTAACCACACACCTCAATTCACCTCGCAAAAAATCAACACTCACGAGAGCCAGCCCTCTTATCACGCTAAGCCTGACGCGCTTCTTCCACATCGGACATTTCCATCCTGATCATTTATCGACCCGGTACCTCGCAGCATTCAAGAAAAACTCACCCACTGCCAAAGCAATGTTATGCCACTCCCCAAGCCTCTCCCATAAAAACTCCACATTAACAATTGCATCTCCTCCGGGTCTCAAAAACTTCAAATAGCAACGCGAGTAATTGGCCTTGGGTTCCACCCAGTTACAATAACCGATGTATTGCATGCGTCCCTTGGCCTCCAGCCAGAAAAAGCCCTTGCGCCGATTAGGAAATTCACTATCAACACCCTCGATAAAATTCAGGCCGAGATCTTCGTTCAGCTTGCTAGCCTTAACTAGAGCCGCGGGTGTTTCACGAAGATAATGCTGGAGCTGTTTTCTCAACCCTGCTTCCCCATGCAGCCAAGGCCCAATTGCGACCGATATCCCATCAAAGCGAAAAGACGTCGCCTCACCGTAAGAGACGGGCTGCATCTCCGGCCAACTCATTGCCATATAGAGTGACGCCAAGTTTGCACCACAGCCTTTTTTGATATTTATAAATACCGGCTCCCAAGAACTCTTGCCCTCATCCTCAGGCCAATAGATCACATACTTCCTAGGGAGCTCATAAACAACACCCGAGACCTTTCCACACACCATTGAATTAGGGGTCGTCAGCTTCTTCGGCGCCCAAGTCGGGGCAACAACAATGGCGACCAACAACCACGCCACACTTAGCAACAACAACAATTTGCTAAAACCCCACAGCACCAAACCAAATCTTCTACACAGCGCAATTAGCTTTCCGAACAGCACCTTCACAAAGAGAAAGATATACCTGAAACTAATCATCACCCCTCCCTAGACCCAGTCTGCCCATATCAGCCACTAAGCAAACTTAGCTTCAGACAACGCATAAACTTTTC
The DNA here is from genome assembly GCF_036961695.1 of Pseudomonas sp. CGJS7. Lineage (NCBI taxonomy): Bacteria > Pseudomonadati > Pseudomonadota > Gammaproteobacteria > Pseudomonadales > Pseudomonadaceae > Pseudomonas > Pseudomonas sp. CGJS7. The sequence continues at coordinate 22,927 of NZ_JBAMDI010000060.1, forward strand.
CAAAATTTCTTTTGCACAACACGGAAATGTTGCTCCCAGCCCCAAACGCATCTGAACCTCCGTGCCGCTGCAGGGGGTTCAAGAAGAAACTGATAACCCTGCGCCTATCCACAATCACTTCTGCACGCGCAGTCATGCTTATCGTCAGCGGTACGTCTTTATCCCCTACGCTAAAAATTTTCTTGGCCAGTTCTATTCGAGCGCTATACATCAGGCCGCGCCGCTCATCTTCAATATCGTCATCAGAAATACTCTCCACACCCCTTGGACACCCCCGTACCTGGTAAACGTTAACATCTCAACTTTAATTTCCACTTACTGCCCCTGATCAGAAGAGGTTAACTTCATCATTAAAAAACCACCCTTACATCCCATTAGATTCCAAGAAGTTCTTGACACGCGACATCATCTCACCCCACTCGCTTAATTCGCCCCATCCAAAATCAATCTTTACAACAGCTTTACTGCCCTCCAGCAAATATCTAAAATGACACCGATGGTATTTAGACCTATACTTACTCCAACTACACCTTCCAACTTGCTCCATGTACCCATTTCTTTCAGACCAGAAAATCATCCGTGGTGAATTGGGAAAAACGCTATCAACACCCTCCACTCGATTCAAACCTAATTGTCTATCAAACACCTTGGCCTCTCGTTGCTTATAAGTTGCCTCGGAAATGAAAAAATCAAAGGTTTCGCGCAGTCCCCTCTCACCAGCAGGCCATGGTTCAAGCGTCACTACGATTCCACTAAACGTCTCTGAGAAATAGTTTCCCGGCGTTAACTCAGGCCAGTTCATGGCCAGACTTAAAGAATATAAATTTGATTCACACCCTCTACCAACGCCGCCAGAACCTCTCTTATAATTTCCTTCATCCTCATATTCCGGCCAGAAAGGAACATATTCGCTTGAAAACTCATACATAACACCAGACACCACACCACATACTTTTGGCGCAGGGGGTGCGACCGGCTTCGATTTCTCGCTTAAAGCAACAGTCGCCACTGCTAAAGCAACACAGCTCGCGGGAAGACACAACGCGACCGCTGCGCTAACCCTCAGTGCATTCCATATAATTTCGTACAGCATTCTCCAGCCGCTTTTTTCTCGTAGCCGATTCGCGTCCATCTGTTATCACCCTCACAAGTAATCACTTAGCGCTCCGTTAAACTTTCCTGCACATGTCGCCGCAAAGGCCTTAGAAAATAACTTATAACCTTGCGCTTATCCGTAATAACCTCCGCACGCACTGACATACCCGCCGTCAACGGAACATCCTGTTTTCCTACACGCATTATTTCCTTACCCAGGCGGACTCGAGCGCTATAAACCAACCCTCGCTTCTCATCTTCAATGGCATCGTCAGAAATACTCTCCACCACCCCCGGGACAACCCCGTACTGGGTAAACGTGAACGTCTCAACTTTCACTTCCACTGGCTGCCCCGGATATACAAAGCCGATATCTTTGTTCTCGACTTTCACTTCCACTTCCACCGGCTCGCCCGTCGGCACAATGACCATCAGTGTCTGCGCGGGTGTAACCACCCCGCCCTGTGTATGGATCGCCAACTGCTGGACGGTGCCGTCAACGGGGGATGTCAGTACCTTGAGGCGATGCCGCTGCTCGGCCTTGTTCAACTCCTGCTCAAGGGTTGCAATGCGCCGTTGCGCCTCACCGTGAAGGTCGAGCATGGCTCTGCGCAGTTGGGCAATGGCACCGCTACGGCGGTGCTGAGCAGCAAGCCGTGCAGCGTTCAGTTCGTCTATGCGCGAGCGCTGGAGTGCCAGTTCGCGTTCCTGCTCCAGGCGGGCCTGCTCCTTTTCCAGGTAGGTGTGCTTGGCCACGGCCGATTCGCTGAACAACAGCTTGTAATCCGCCGTCAGTTGGCGGGTGATCACCAACAGTTGCCGGAGCGCGTCAGCCCGGCCCTGGGCGGAACGGATTTCGGCAGCGCGTTGACCGATTTCGGCATCGGCCTGTTCCAGCGTGGCCTGTAACTCCAGGTATTGCCCCTCCAGCCAGCGCTGCGCGCCTGCCTGCTGCGCGGCCGTGGCCTGCGGTATCAGTGGTGCCAGGGAGGCAGGTGCCACATCGCCGTCCAGCGCACTCAGCAGTGTGCTGGCGCGGGCCTGGTCGATCTGCGCAGCCAGCAGTTCGCTGCCCAGGCGCTTGATGTCAGCCTCGGTCAACTGCCCTTCCAGCTCGACCAGCACATCGCCTTTGCGCACCGGCTGGCCATCGACGACGTGGATCGACTGCACCACCGCGACCTCGCTGGCCTGTATCAACTTGCTCCTGCCACTGGGCACGATCTTGCCTTCGGCACTGGCGATGACATCGATCTCACCGATGCAAGCCCAGGCAAGCGCCAGCCCGATGAACATCAGCAGGCTCCACTGCAGGTAGCGCGGCAAGGGATGCACTGGCGTTTCCTGCAAGGACAGTGCCGCAGGTAAAAAGGCCAGTTCGTCGGGCTCACGTACGGGGCCGTCCATGCTCCGGCGCTTTCGCCATGCCGTCCTCCACGCATCCCGGTAGCGCTCGGCAAGGTCTTTGAACGCCACACTCATACGGCGGCCCCGAGCTGCAGTTGATGCAGGTAGGCATAGGTGCCCTGTGGATAACCCAGCAGCTCATCATGAGTCCCTTGCTCGATGATCTGCCCACGCTCCATAACCACGATGCGGTCGGCATGGCGTACTGCCGAAAGCCGATGGGCAATGATGATGACCGTGCGCTGCGCGCAAATCCGCGCCATGTTCTGCTGGATGATCCGTTCGGACTCATAGTCCAGCGCACTGGTGGCTTCGTCGAAAATGAGGATGCGTGGGTTGCCGAACAGCGCTCGGGCGATGGCTATGCGCTGTCGCTGCCCACCCGACAGGCTGGCGCCGTGCTCACCAATCAGGGTTTCGTAGCCATCCGGTAATTCGAGGATGAACTCGTGAGCACCCGCCAGCGTCGCTGCGGCGATTACTTCTTCAAGCGGTGCTGCTGGGTTGCCGAGGGCAATGTTCTCGCGCACGGTGCGCCGAAAAAGCACGTTGTCCTGCAACACCACACCGATCTGCCGACGCAGTGACGCCACATCGGCTACCGCCAGGTCAGCACCGTCGAGCAATACCCGCCCCCGCTCGGGTGAGTACAGCCGCTGAATCAAGCGTGTCAGCGTGCTCTTGCCTGACCCCGAGCGACCTACAACGCCTATCACTTCTCCGGCGGCGATCTTCAGGCTGACATCGCGCACCACTTCGCCCCCGTCCGGCCGATAGCGAAAACACACACGATCGAGCTCAATCTGCCCGACAAGTGTGGGCAGTACCGTGCCCTTGCCTTGGTTGACCTCGGTACGGGTGTTGAGAATGTCACCCAGGCGTTGAATCGATACCCCTGTCTGCTGGAAGCTGGTCCAGAGTTGGGCCAGGCGGATGATGGGCTGCGACACGCGCCCTGCGAGCATGTTGAAGGCGATCAGCTCGCCCACCGTGAGTGCGCCTTCGATGACCAGCCGGGCCCCCAGCCACAAGGTGGCTACCGTGACCAGCTTGCCGATCAGGCCGACGCTTTCATTGGCCAGACTGGAAAGGTTCTGGGTCTTGAAACTGGCAGATACATAAGCGGCCAACTGATCATTCCAGCGCCGGGTCACCTGAGGTTCCACGGCCATCGACTTCAGTGTGTCGATGCCGTTGACCGCCTCGACCAAAAAAGCCTGGTTCTCGGCGCCGCGTTGGAAGCTTTGATCAATCAACGCCCGCAGTAGCGGAGTAACGACCAGGGATACGAGAAAATAGAAAGGCAGCGAGCCAACGACGACCAGCGTCAACCATCCGCTATAGAGGAACATGACAGCGATGAAGACCACCGAGAACAGCACATCCAGCACTAGCGTGATGCTGTTGTTGGTCAGGAAACTTCTGATGTTCTCCAGTTCTCGCACTCGGGCAACCGAGTCACCGACTCGCCTGGCGTGAAAATAGGCGGTGGGAAGATCGATCAAATGCCTGAACAGTTTTGCGCCCAGTTCGACATCGATTCTTGACGCTGTATGAGCTGCCACATAGGTACGCAACCCACTCAGCAATGTTTCAAATAGAACGACGACCAATAAACCCAAGGCGATAACATCCAGCGTGGTCAAACCGCGATGCACCAGGACTTTGTCCATTACCACCTGAAAGAACAAAGGCGTCAGCAAAGCCAGTATCTGAATGACCAGGGAAACCACGAGCACTTCGCCAAATAGCCGCCTGTACTTCACCAGGGCAGGTATGAACCAGGTAAAGTCGAAGCGTGACAGCCCAAGGGGCAACTGGGCATCGGAGCGAACCAGAATGAGTTCTCCCGACCAGCGCACCACCAGTTCCGCGAGGGTCAGCGCTTGCGGCGCGCGGGAATGCGGGTCCTGCACCAGAACCTGCTCGCCCTCCACGCGCGCGATGATGAAGTATTCACCACGGGTATCCACTGCAATAGCGGGCAAGGGCGTCTGCTGCAGCCGGGCCGGATCGACGCTGCGGTGTTTGGCCTTGAGGCCAAGTTGCTGAAATGCCCGAAGTAGTGTGCAGGTAGAGAAACGCTCACCCGCTGCTGCATGATCGTGCTGCAACTGCTCGGCAGAGACGGCAACACCATGGTAACGCGCCAGCGTGATAAGACACACCAGCCCACTTTCAATAGTGTTGGCAATGCCATCAGATAAATCAGCCATCACGCCACCTCTTATGAAAACCGGACATGAGGCGATACTAGCCCGAAGCAATAGGACAAACGTCCTACAAGCTTCCGACACAAGCGTGTGACACTTCTGACTTTTAAAGTCTATTCGTAGGAAGTTTCCTAACGGCGAGAAATCCAGTGTAGGAAGTTATAACTTACGCCGTAGGAATAAATAACCAGAATCAGACATATCCACTCTAGACCGGGTCTTTGAGTGGATATGTCGGTTATCAGCGGATCAAGGCCCCCAGACCCTCGAGCAATCGCTGCAGCGCCCCCTGATTGGCCCGCATCACCGCCCTGCCCGCCTCGCCCATGCGCTGGGCGTCCTGCGGCAGTTCCACCAGACGGCGCACCGCACCGGCCAGCCCGTCAGCATCATCCACCTGCTGCAACGCACCCGCCTCGCGCAGCATCGCGCTGATTTCGAGGAAGTTGAACACATGCGGCCCCATGAGCACCGGCAAGGCCAGCGCCGCAGGCTCCAACGGATTGTGCCCACCGGTCGGCACCAGGCTGCCACCGACGAAGGCAATGTCGGCCAGGGCATACAGGAACAGCAGTTCGCCCATGGTGTCGCCCAGCAATACCCGCGTTTGCGCATCGACCAGCGTACCGGCAGAGCGGCGCACGGTGGTGAACTGCTCGCTGCACAGCGCATGCACTGCATTGAAGCGCTCGGGGTGGCGCGGCACCAGGATCAGCAAGGCATCGCCATGCACCTGCAACAACTGCCGATGCGCCTGCAGGATCAAGGCATCTTCCCCTTCATGGGTGCTGGCGGCGATCCACACAGGGCGCTGGCCGCCCCCCCACTGTTCACGCAATGCCCTGGCGCGCGGCAGCAGCTGTTCGTCGATCGTCAGGTCGAACTTGATCGAACCGGTGACTTGCACGCGCTCAGGGCGTGCACCCAGGTCACGGAAGCGCTGGGCCTCGGTTTCGGTCTGCACGGCAATCAGGCTCATCTCGGCCAGCATCGGCCGGGTCAGCCTGGCAAAGCGCCCATAACCACGGGCCGAACGCTCGGACAAGCGCGCATTGGCCAGCGCCACCGGAATGCCGCGCCTGGCACACTGGTGAATGTGGTTGGGCCAAAGCTCGGTTTCCATGATGATGCCCAGCTTAGGCTGCACATGATCGAGAAAACGCCCCGCCGCCCAAGGCAGGTCGTAGGGCAGGTAGCAATGCTGCACGCATGGTTCGTTGGCGAACAGGGCGCGAATGCGTTCAGAGCCGGTAGGGGTCATGCAGGTCAGTGTGATCGGCAGCTCCGGGTAAGCCTTGAGCAAGGCACGCACCATGGGTGCGGCAGCAATGCTCTCGCCCACCGATACCGCATGCACCCAGATACCACCCTGGCGCATGGCCGGCAGCTTGAAAGCAAAGCGCTCGCCGATGCGCTGGCCATAGGCCGGTGCCTTGCGCGCGCGCAGATACAGGCGCAGCGCAACCAGCGGCAGGCCCAGGTGAAACAGCAAGGTATAGAGAGTTCTGTTCATGGCGGCTAAGTCTACCCGATCGCGCGAAGGTGCACTGCAAAGCGCTCGGCCAGCCACTGCGCGGCCGGGCCCAGAGGTTCATCGCGGCGCCAGGCCAGCTCTGCCACCAAGGCCGGGGGCCGCCAGTCGCTGTCCAGTTCGACCATGTGCGCCTGGTAGGTCGGGTACTGCACCACATGCCGGGGTAACCAGGCCCAGCCCAGGCCGCGCATCAGCAGTTCGGCCATGGCGTAGAAGCTGTCGGCACGCCATACCTGCGGGCTGATCGCCTCGCCGCCGGGGTAACCGCTTTGTTGTGGCGTGATCAGCAACTGCCGGTGGCGGGCCAATTGTTGGCGAGTGACCCGGCCTTCGCCCGCCAGCGGGTGGCCGACCGCGCACACCGTGACCATCTCCACGCTGCCCAAGGCACGGCGTTCCAAGGAAGCCGGGATGCTTTCGTGGAGGAAGAACAGGCCCAGATCGGCGCGCCGCTCCACCAGCTTGCGCGCCACATCGCCCTGGGCTCCGCTGGCCAGTTGCACCTCCAGGAACGGGTAGCGACTAGCCAGTTCGTCGAGGCTGTCGATCACCGGCTGATACGGCATGGCTTCGTCCTGCGCGACCCGCAGCAAGGCCTCCTGCCCGCGCATCAGGGCCAGGGCGCGGCCATCCAGGCGTTCGCACTGGCGTAACAATTCGCGGGCGTCTTCCAGCAAGGCGCTGCCGTTTTCAGTCAATTTCGGTTGCCGGCCGCTGCTGCGCTCGAACAGGGTGACCCCTAGGTCGGTTTCGAGCAGCGCGATGGCACTGCTGATCGCCGACTGGGCTTTGTGCTGCTCACGTGCCACCGCGGAGAACGAGCGCAGTTCTGCAACGCGCAAAAAGGTACGCAATTGTTCAAGGTTCCACTGCTCGGCCATCAACCTATCTCCCACATTGATAGGTAATGACTTTACCCCATCCAGGCAACGTCTAGAATGCCCGCTCAGTAACGGAGGATCCCGCCATGAATGCCTACACCTACCTCGCCATTGCCATCTGCGCCGAAGTCATCGCCACCGCCTCGATGAAAGCGGTGAAAGGCCTGAGCACGCCCTTGCCACTGCTGCTGATGGTGGTTGGCTATGGCATTGCGTTCTGGATGCTGACGCTGGTAGTCCGCAGCATTCCGGTGGGGATTGCCTACGCCATCTGGTCGGGGCTGGGGATTGTGCTGATCAGTGTGGCGGCGCTAGTGATCTATGGGCAGAAGCTGGATATGCCGGCGATGCTTGGCATGGCCATGATCGTGGGTGGCGTGGTGGTGATTCAGCTGTTCTCGAAGACCGCTGGGCATTGAGAGCCCGTGTGCGGGGCTCGCCGACGATAGGGCCATCTCAGGTATAGCCTGTATACTTGCCAGCTGTCCCAGTCTTCGAGGTACCGCCATGCCATCTGCCATTTCCACTGACGTGCTGATCGTCGGCGCCGGGGTCGCAGGCCTCTGGCTCAATGCCCGACTGCGCCGCCTGGGCTACTCGACAGTGCTGGTGGAGCGCGCCAGCCTTGGCGGCGAGCAGACCATCAAGTCGCAGGGCATCATCCACGGCGGCACCAAATACGCCCTGCACGGCGCCCTGACCGGCGCCTCGGAAGCCATCGCCGACATGCCGCGCCGCTGGCGCGAGGCCTTGGCCGGCAACGGCGAACTCGACCTCGGGCGTACCCGCCTGCTCTCCGATGCCCACTACCTGTGGTCGCCGGGCACCTTGGCCGGCAACCTCACAAGCTTCTTCGCCAGTAAGGCCGTGCGCGGTCGGGTCGACCAGGTCAAGGGTGACCAGTTGCCACCGGCACTGCAGGACCGCGCGTTCAAGGGCAAGGTGTACCGCCTGGCGGAACTGGTGGTCGATGTCCCGAGCCTGCTGGCCAACCTGGCCGAGCTGGCCGGCGAATCCTTGCTGGCAGGTGAACGCATCGAACCCTTGCGTGAAGGTAATGCGTTGGTCGGCCTGCGCGTGGACGACCGGGAAATCCGTGCCCAACGCATCGTATTGAGCGCCGGAGCCGGCACCGAAGGCTTGCTGCAGGCGCTGGGCCTGGATCAGCCGGCCATGCAAACCCGCCCGCTGCACATGGTCATGGCCAAGGGCCCGAACCTCAAACCTTTGTACGCCCACTGCCTCGGCGGCGGGCCCAAGCCGCGGGTAACGGTAACCACCCATCCGGCAGCCGATGGCCAGTGGGTCTGGTACCTCGGTGGGGACCTGGCCGAAGCCGATGGCGTGGCGCGCGAGCCTGCAGCGCAGATTGCCGCAGCGCAGAAGGAAATCGCCAACCTGCTGCCCTGGGTCGATCAGAGCCTGGTGCGCTGGGCCACACTGCGCGTCGACCGCGCAGAGCCTGCGCAATCCGGCCTGGCACGCCCGGACAACGCCTTCCTTGCCGACCAGCAGCGCCTGCTGGTGGGCTGGCCGACCAAACTGGCACTGGCACCGGACTTCAGCGACCGGGTGATCAGCCACCTGGAGCGCGACGGCATTCGTCCACAAGCACAGGCCGACCTGGCCGACCTCCCACGCCCTCCACTGAGCGTACCGGCCTGGGAGCAGTTGCTGCCATGAGCCTGCCAACCCTGCACGCATTCCATCGCCCGCTGGGCAGCACCGGCCTCACGGTCTCCCCACTGGGCCTCGGCACGGTCAAGCTGGGCCGCGATCAGGGCGTGAAGTACCCCAGTGGCTTCACGATCCCCGGCGATGAGGAAGCCCGCCTGTTACTGGCCCAGGCCCGCGAGCTTGGCATCAACCTGATCGACACCGCCCCGGCCTACGGCCGTAGCGAAGAACGCCTGGGCCCGCTGCTGCGCGGCCAACGTGATGAATGGGTAATCGTCAGCAAGGTCGGTGAAGAGTTCGAGGAAGGCCTGTCGCATTTCGACTTCAGCGCTGCCCACACCCGCCGCTCGGTGGAGCGCAGCCTGCGCCGGCTCGAAACCGACCGCATCGAACTGGTGCTGGTGCATTCCGACGGCAATGACCTGGCCATCCTCGAACAGCAGGAGGTCTACCAGACCCTGGCCGAACTCAAGCAGGAGGGCAAGATCCTCGGTTTCGGGCTGTCCGGCAAGACCGTCGCCGGCGGCCTGAAGGCACTGGAGCAAGGCGACTGCGCCATGGTCACCTACAACCTCAACGAACAGGCAGAACGCCCGGTGCTGGACTACGCTGCCGAACACGGCAAGGCCATCCTGGTAAAGAAGGCCTTGGCGAGCGGGCATATCTGCCTGGCCCCGGGCGTCGACCCGGTGCAGGCCAGCTTCGAGCTGCTGTTCGCCCACCCGGGCGTCAGCAGTGCTATTGTCGGCACCATCAACCCGTTGCACCTGGCCCACAACGTGGCCACCGTCGCCCGTATCCTGGGCCAGCATTGAGTTACCTCAGGCTCCCGATTCAGGGACTGGAGACTGACCCGACGCAAGGAGGAGCCTCGTGGCGCGAACGCTGATCCGCAAGAACCCGAGCAACTTCAAGACACTGCCACTGCATGTCGAGGCCACGCCCGAAGGCTTGATCTACCAAAGCATCGGCATGCCGCTGAACTTTGCCCAGACCCAGCAACGGCGCAAGGCCATCCAGTTACCCGATACACAACACTTCGTGGTCGAACTGGCCAACCTGGGCGTGTCAGTGCGCCTCACGCTGCATTGGCAGAACCGCGATTACTGGGTACTGGTGCGTCAGCGCCGACAAGACCGTGGCGATGTGGTACTGAAACTGATTTCCGGTTATGTACCGGCGCAGGAGCTGAACCTGCCGCTGCACACGGCCGTACAGGAAGTGGCCGAGGAGTGCCTGCTGGAAACCCCGGAAGGTTGGCTGGGCGGGCGCTTCAACGACACCTGGCTGCCCATCCCCTACGCCGCCGCCCTGCACTACCGCGAAACACCCCACTTCGTGCTGGCTCCGGAGTCCGGTGCCGCACGCCCGGTGCATTGCGGCAAGCTGATGCTCCTGGAGCGCCCACGGGCCTATGTGCACTTGCCCACCGCTTCGCTACAGCTGATCTATGACATGCGCCTGCAAGTGCCCCGGGACGCCAAGAAACTCAGCTTGTTCCACGTTGACGAGCGGCTGGAGGGCGACCAGCTGGTGGCGCGGCTCAACCGCAAACGCCCCGACCTGTACCTGATGCCATTGAAGGACGGCCAGCCACTGGCAGAGCTGTACACGCTGAAAAAGGATGAGCTGGTGCCGGCGAGTACGCGTGGGCTGTACCTGGCAGAAAGTTTTGCCCGGCAGGAAGGCTGGGTGGTGGCAGATGAACGGGTACGCTGGAAGGATTGGGTGAAGCAGCAGGGGTTGGTGGAAAGCAAGCCCGCAAGGGCGTCGCACTTGCAAAGGTTTGGCGACAAGGCGCGAGCGCTGCTGGAGCGGGCGCGGACCTCGCTGAACAAGTGACATCCCGGGAGCTTTCGCCTGCTTGCTGGGGCGGGTAAACCCGCCCCAGCCGAGGGCCGCCACAACGGCCCCAAGGTCAGATCAGTTCTTGCGAATTTTCTCGACAATCGCCGTGGTCGAGCTGTTCTCGACCAGCCCCAGCACCTTCACGGTGCCGCCATAGCCCTTGACGATATCAGCGCCAACCACCTGGTCGATGCCATAGTCTCCACCCTTGACCAACACATCCGGCTTGACCTGGCTCAGCAGGTTTTCCGGGGTGCCTTCCGGGAAACTGATCACCCAGTCCACCGCGCCCAAACCGGCCAGCACGGCCATACGCCGGTCAACGCTGTTGATCGGCCGGCCCGGCCCCTTCAGGCGGCTTACCGAGGCATCGTCGTTTACCGCAACGATCAGGCGATCACCCTGGGCCCGCGCCTGCTCCAGGTAAGTGACATGCCCGGCATGCAGGATGTCGAAGCAGCCATTGGTAAAGACGATCTTCTCGTTGTGTGCCCGCGCGTCATCAATGGCCAGCAGCAGTTGCTCAAGGCCCAGCACGCCGCGTTCGGAGCCTTCCTCACGCTGGATGGCCCGGCGCAGCTCAGGGGCGCTGATGGCAGCCGTACCCAGCTTGCCGACCACAATGCCCGCCGCCAGGTTGGCCAGGGCCACCGCATGGGGCAGGTCCTCACCCGCAGCAATGGCCGCGGCAAGGGTGGAAATGACAGTATCGCCGGCACCGGTCACATCGAACACTTCGCGTGCCCGCGCTGGCAGGTGCAACGCCGGCTGACCAACGCGCAGCAGGGTCATACCATGCTCACCGCGGGTGACCAGCAGGGCGCCCAGGTCCAGGTCCTGCAGCAACTGCAAGCCCTTGGCGACCAGTTCGGCCTCATCGACGCAACGGCCGACGATGGTCTCGAACTCGCTGAGGTTCGGGGTAATCAGGCTGGCGCCACGGTAGATGGAAAAGTCCTTGCCCTTGGGGTCGGCCAGCACCGGAATGCCCTTGGCCCGCGCCGCCTGGATCAGGTTTTGGTGATTTTTCAGTGCGCCTTTGCCGTAGTCGGACAGGACCAGCACCTTGACGCCTTCGAGCAGGCTGTCGACCTCCGCTCCCAACGACAGTGGGTCGGTGGCGAACGGCTCTTCGAAATCGATACGCAGCAGCTGCTGGTGACGGCTCATGACCCGCAGCTTGACGATAGTCGGCTGGTGCGCGATGCGCTGGAACACCGAACGGACACCGGCAGCCTGCAGGCTGTTGGCCAGGCTGTCGGCAGCCTCATCCTGGCCGGTGACGCCGATCAGCGAAGCCGGCGCGCCCAGCGCAGCAATGTTCAAGGCAACGTTGGCCGCGCCGCCGGGGCGATCCTCGATCTGATCGACCTTGACCACCGGGACTGGCGCTTCAGGCGAAATACGCGAAGTACCGCCATGCCAGTAGCGGTCGAGCATGACATCGCCGACCACCAGTACCGGGGCTTGATCGAAACGCGGCATGGACAACTTCATGGGCAACCCATATGGAAATAATGAACAGGGGCAGGATATTAGCACAGGGTAGTCAATGGCTTTGTGGCCAGATCATCCCTGGAAAATTCCCGTGACAATCGGGGCCATGACGGCCCCGATCAAGGAGGGTTCAGGTGATATCGGCCTTGGCCGGCTCATCCAGCCCCATGGCATGCAGACGGGCATAATGGCCATTAGCCGCAAGCAGTTCGGTGTGAGTACCGCGCTCGACCAGGCGGCCCTGGTCCATGACCAGGATCTGGTCAGCCTTCTCGATGGTCGACAGGCGATGGGCAATCACCAGCGTGGTACGGCCTTGCATCACGTGGTCCAGGGCGGCCTGGATATGCCGCTCGGACTCGGTATCCAACGCCGAAGTCGCTTCGTCGAGGATCAGCAACGGCGCGTTTTTAAGCAGCGCACGGGCAATTGCCAGGCGCTGGCGCTGGCCACCGGAAAGCAGTACACCGTTCTCACCCACTTCGGTATCGAAGCCCTTTGGCAGCCGGTCGACGAACTCCTTGGCATAGGCATCGGCCGCGGCGGCTTCGATGTCTGCGCGCGGCGCGCCGGCCAGATCGCCATAAGCGATGTTGTTGGCCACGGTGTCGTTGAACAGGGTGACATGCTGGGTGACTTGCGAAACATGGCGACGCAGGTTACGTAGGCGATAGTGCTCGATCTCCACGCCATCGAGCAGGATCTGCCCCTTGTCGTGGTGATAGAAGCGCGGGATCAGCGCCGCCAGGGTGGACTTGCCACTGCCGGAGCGGCCGACCAGGGCGATCATCTGCCCGGGCTCGGCGACAAAACTGATATCGCTCAGCACTTCACGCTCGGTACCCGGGTAGGTAAAGCTCAGGTTACGCACTTCCAGGCGCCCTTCCACGCGTTCCTTCTCGACCGTACCAGTGTCCACTTCAGGCGCTTCGTCCAGTTGCTCGAAGATGCTCTCGGCACCTGCCAGGCCCTTCTGGATGGTCGAGCTGACTTCCGACAACTGGCGAATCGGCTTGGGCAGCAGGCCGGCAGCGGTGATATACGCCACCAGGTCACCAGCAGTAGAGTCCCCGCGCAGGAACAACACCAGGAACATCAGCGCAGCCATGGCGCTGTAGATCACCAGCTGAAGCATCGGCGTGTACAGCGAGCCGGTCTTGGTCATGCGCAGTTGCTTGTCGGTGTTGCTCTGGCTGGCCTGGCCGAATCGCTGCTGTTCGTAGGCCTCGCCACCGAAGCTACGGACCACGCGGTAACCCTGGATGGTTTCCGAGGCAACGTGGGTGACGTCGCCCATGGCTACCTGGATCTTTTTGCTCTGCTTGCGGAATTTCTTGCTGGCGATGCTGACCATAACCGCGATCACCGGCAAGATGGCGACCATCACCAGGGTCAGGTGCCAGTTCATCCAAAGCAGGTAGGCAAACAGGAACACCACGGTCAGGCCTTCGCGGATCACCACCTTGATGGCGTCGGTAGCGGCGCCGGTGACCATGGTCACATTGAAGGTAATGCGCGAAATCAGGTGCCCGGAGTTGTGGTTGTCGAAGTAGCGGTTGGGCAACACCAGCAGCTTGTTGAACAATGCCACCCGCAGGTCATGCACCAGGCTCAGAGAGACCTTGGCCAGGAAGTAGTTGCCGAGGAACGAGCCCAGGCCCTGCCACGCAGCGATCAGGATGATCAGCAGCGGCACCGCCTGCAGCAGTTGCAGGTCACGCAGGTAGGGGACGTTGGGGAACAATACCGCTTCGGGGTTGCTCAGCCCATCGACGAAGTACTTGAGGATGCCGGCCAGCATTGGCTGGGTCGAGGCAAAGATCACGAAACCGACAATGCTCAGCAGGAAAATGCCGACATAGGGTTTCACATAGCTCAACAGCCGGAAGTAGATCTTCAGGCTGGAGGTGTGCTCCGCTGGTCGCGGTGTTTCGGCCATTATCGAGCTCGCTGTTCAGGTTGAACCGGCAATTTTACCACAGGCGTCATTTTCGGCACGCCCCCATGGCAGCAACATGGCAAGGCCCACCGGCAGCCAGCTGATGAACCATTCGGCACGTGGCGTACCGGTGAGGCTGGCGGCATCGAACTGCATGGCCAGGGTCGAGTAGACCCAGAAGCCCAGCAGGACCTTGCCGAACAGGGTGCCACGGGCGCGAACGATTTCGCCCAGCGTGAACAGCCACACCATTACCCACAGCAACATGCCGGGCAAGCCCATTTCAACGGCAACATGGGTGAACATGTTGTGGGTGTGATCGAAGTGCATGCCGACGGCGCTCACCTCGTAATCAGCCCCCAGGCCAAGACCAGTCCAAGGGTGCGCGGCAATCATCTGGAGAACGGCATGGAAAATTTCCGGCCGGTAGGACGAGCCCCGTTGGGCGATAACGTCGTACACGGCCAAAAAGGCCAGGCCGGTGGCAAGCAGTGCCAGAACAGAGAACACCCGGCTGTGGCGGTCACGGAACCACAACGGCGCCATCACCACGGTAATCACCAGTGCCAGAACCGCACCACGGCTCTGGCTGAGCATGGCGAAGGCCCCCAGGCAAGCCAGTACCGCCAGCCACAACAACTGCAAGCCACGTCGCCGAGGTGGCTCGTAGAGCATCAAGAGCAAGGCCGAACCAATGACATAAGCCCCCAGGATGGGGTGGGATATCTCGCCGATACCCGCCAGCCTGAACAACAAAGGCGCACGCTGCACCCCATAGAACTTGATGATGGAGACCAACGCAGCGATGGCCAGCAGCGCGCTGCCAAGCAGCAATAACTGACGAATGCGGGCTTGGCCAAGCTGGGCCAACAGCGGAAACGCCAGCAGGAACACCAGAATGTAGAGCAAGCGCTTGAGCTCGCGCATGGGCTCCTCGGCGGGCGACCATGCCAGGCTCAGGCCGCTCCAGGCCAACAGCAGCAGCACACTCCCCCACAGCGCCGGTTGCCGCCTCCAGGCTTGCACCAGCACACCTCGAGCCGACCAGGCCAATACCAGCGTTGGCAGCCACAAGAACAACACCAGACCTTGCTGATAAACCTTGTTGCTGGGTGCCAGGGCAATCGCCGCCATGAACCAGACCAGGCCCAAACCTAACCACGCTTGTGCCCAGTTTTTTTGATACAACATCCTTTCCCCCGATGAATCAGAAACACCATCCATGGTGCTACAGCATTATTTTCGGCATTATTGCCGGTCATTTTGCTCGCCAGACGACAAGGCTCTATTCATGCAATGCTCCCGGCTCACCCAGGTCGACTTCGATCAGCTGACACTCGGCGCACAGGTGCTTGAGGCAGACAGCCATGGCGCCAAAGTCTACCTGCTCACAGATGGAAATTTCCTCAAGGTTTTTCGTAGGAAGCGTCTGATTTCATCTGCACTGCTACGTCCTTACTCGCAGCGCTTCGTCGATAACGCCGCGCGCCTGGCGCAACTGGGCATCCCTACCCTCGAAGTGATCAGCCAGCACAAGCTCGACCTGCCGGGCCGCACTGCGGTGCTGTATCGCCCGCTACCCGGGCGAACGCTGCTGCAGATGTCGCGCGATGACGGCTTCAGCTGGGACACTTACCTGCCACGCCTGATCGAACTGATCCGTCAGCTGCACCGCAGCGGCATTTATTTCCGCTCGCTGCACCTGGGCAACGTGGTGGTCACCCCCGACCAGCGTCTGGGTTTGATCGACGTGGCCGACATGCGCTTTTTGCGCCCGCCACTGTCGGCCCGCATGATTCGACGCAATGTGCAGCACATGGTGCGCTATATCGAGCGGGAGAACCTGGGCGACCGGTTCCCCCTTGCCGCCTTCGAGGCAGCCTTGCTGACACGCTGAAGGTCAGCTGCGCAACAGGCTCTGCGAGCCGCTGCAGAACGCCTGCCAGGCCTGCTCCGGTGCCAGTGCCTGGCGCTGCTTAGCGGCGATCGTCGATGCACTGAGCGCCGTACAGCGCTCGATCGCCTCAGCCCAGGCGCTTTCGTCGGCAACCGGCAGGTAGCCACCCGTGTCGCGCAACTGCTCGCGAAACACTTCCAGGTCGCTGCACACCACCGGTACATCGGCCATCACCGCCTCTTGCACCACCAGCCCCAGGCCTTCGGAACGCGAAGGTACCAATAGCCAGTCGAATGCCCGATACAGCTGCTGCAGGTCTTCGCGATGACCGCGCAGATGAACGCGCTCGGCCAGGCCCAACGCGTCGATACGCTGCTGCAGCACGGCATGCTGCGGCCCCTCGCCAATGATCGCCAGCTGCAAGCCCGGTTGCCGTGCACTGGCCCTGGCGAATGCCTCGATCAGCATTTCGAAGCCTTTGCTCTCTACCAATCGCCCTACCGCACCCAGCATCACCTCGGCGTCCTGAGGCAACTTCAGCGCCTGCCTGGCCTGGTCCCGGCTCAGCAAAGGCTCGACGAATGCAAGCGGGTCGAGCGCCATGCGCAGCGTCTGCACCGGCCTGCCCAGGTCACGCTCCAACGACTCGGCCAACGTCTGTGATACCGCCGCGATACTCAGACGCTCGGACGGAAAACTCTGCAACAAGCGGATATCGCTGGCATGCAGACGCGTCTTGCCATGGAACAGGACCTTGGCACGTACGTGCCCGATGCGTTGCAACAACGGCAGCACCAACCGGGCGACGCCAATACCATCGAGCAGCACCACTTCTGCCCCGGCCTCGGCCAATGCCTTGCGCAAGCGCATGCGCAGCCACGGGCGCAGCAAGCGCCACAAGTGCCGCCCTTTGAGCGCACGTGAGGGCATATGCCATTCCCGGGTCGAACCGAGCCCACAGCAGAGCCCGCTCCCCAGCAGCAGCCAGTTACTGATCCGGGCATCGGCACCCGCGTTCGACAAGACCTGCCGGTGCACCTTGTGGATGGACATGTACGGCGTTCCACCCGCCCACATCATATTGACGATGTTCATGGGCCCTCTCCCGCTCAAGTCAGGTGGGACAGCGACTTCATTGAACAAAAATGGTGATTCCCATGCCGATCAAGGCCCCCGCAACCAGCGTCAATGCCAGCTTCAACCGATCACGCTGACGACGCTTGGCCTTACGCTCCACTTCAATGGGCAAGGTCACGTGATTGCCGAATCCAGTGTGCAATACTGCGTCACCCTCCAAGGTGACCGCTGTCAGATTTAACTCAGCGTAGCGGCGGGAAAGCGCCTTTTCTCCAGCATAGGCGGCAAATGGCGCACAGCGCTGGTAATCGCTCAATCGGCGCAGCCCAGGGTTGAGCGAGAACGCCTGCCACTCGGCCTTGTCGGACAGCAGCGGATAGCACGGCACCCCAGCGATCACCTGGCGATCGCCCAAGTGGATGTACGGGCTGTGGATGGCCAGGTCGTGGGCATGGCTGCGCAACCAGACCTGCAAGATGTTGGGACTGACATCCAGGATGGCCTGCGAGTCTTCGACAAAGCCTTGGCGATAGAATTGCCAGTCGTCTTCGCAGTGAAAAATGTACGGCGTCTTGACCTGGCTGTAGGCCAAGTCGATAGACGGCAACTGGCCAAGTTTGGGCCGGTTGACGAACACCTTGCAGTGCGGCTTCCAGTGCGCCGGCACAGCGGCATGCACAGCATCATCGCCAGAGTCTTCGGTGATGAATACCTCGCGAATGGGCGCGGTGTTGTAGCGATCGAAACTCTCAAGGGTGTCTTTGAGCAGATCGAACCGCCCACAACTGGTCACGACGAGCGTGACGTCACTCTCATTTGAAAAGCGCACCGGATTCCCTCCGCATTACGACTATCGGCCTTCAACAACCCGCTCCTGGGCGTGAAAGCTCTTGTTTAGATGCCCAGCTTCAGACGCAGCCGCTGCCATGCAGACAATGGCGGGTGGGGCCTGAGCGCCGGGCGCATGTGGTCGACGATGCTACGTCCAACTGCGCCGAAACTAAAACGGGAAACCGCCAGATGGCGGCCATTTTCTGCAATCTGCCGGGCTAGCTCGGGGTTCGCGCGCAAACGACGGAGCTTTTCCTGAAGGGTCGGGATGTTGTCATAGAACACCACGTTGTGCATGTCTTGCAGGCCCAGTGCACGGTTCTCTTCCTCGCCCTGGTCGTATGCCAGCAGCACACAGCCACAGGCCATGGCTTCGAAGTTCTTGATCATGTATTCGCCCATGCCGACATCGGCACTGACGAAGAAACGAATACGGTTGAGCGTGTTGCAGTAGTCCTCGCCCGACTTGGTACGGGTTACCAACAGGTTCTCGACCTGCCCCAACTCGTCCAGCAGTGCCTTGCGGCCGCTGTAGGCCACGCTGTTGACGCTGCCGACAAAGGCCAGTTCGATATCACGCTCACGCCCTTGGTCAGCCAGCAACTGCTCGTCATAGCCCTTGGGCACGAACACCGCGTCGAAACCTTCCTGGCGCAAGCGCTCGCTGACCATGTAGCCGGAGCTGATCACCCGCGCCCATGGCAACTGGCGGTAATGAGCGCTGAACTTGCCGGTGTACTTGCACGGGATGTAGTTCTGGTAGGCGTCGTGCTCGAGAATCACCAGGTTCGGCACAGTGCGGATGAAGGCCACCTGACGGATCTCCTGCTTGAAACGCAGGAAGAACACGATGCGGTCATAGCGCTCGACTTGCACCTCACGCTTGAAGTAACGGCGCAGGTTGCGCTGATCCTGGCTGGTCAACCAGCGCAGGTCGCACTCGCAGTTGGCCGCGACGCCATCGTACAGGCGGTCAAGAATCGCCCGCTGTTCCTTCTGCACCAGAAATAGGACTTTCATTGCTTTCCTTGGGCGCTCTGCGCCTTCGCGGTCAACCATGGGGCGTGCTTACAGCTCACGCCGCCAGAACAGTTCGTGTCGGCGCACGGCCTTGCGGAAGAATTCGTTCTCCCCATAAGGCGATGGCTGTCGCCCGGCAAGCCAGCGTTGCAGCAGGCGGCGCAGGCGGCGCTTGAACGGTGCCGGCGGCTGCAGGTCATGCATCATGCCCAGGGCCATCGCCTTGTCGCGCTGGGTCGCGCAGTCCAGCACCAGACTGCAGGGTGCCCAGGCCTGGGCAGCGCTCAATTGCGGCGGTAAAGCCACGCCATCGCCACTGTCGCCCATCGGCCAGCGGTCGTTATCGTGCAGGTGGTTGGCGTAGCACAGCAAGGTTTGCGGCTGCCAGGCCATGCCTTGCAAGGCTTCCAATACCGCCGCCTGAGCGCAGATATGGTCCGGATGGGGGTCTAGCTGCGGGTGCGGCATCACCAGCACCTCTGGTTTGGCCAGCTCCAGCAAGGCTCGCAGGTCGGCCAGCAGGTTGTGCCAGGTGGGTGCGCCATCACGGTCGCCCGGTAACGGGAACGGGTTGAACTGGCGGAACACGCGGATATCGGCCAGGTCGGCTTCACGTGAGGCGGCCGGCTGGTCGGGTGCTGCCTGCATGGCAGGCAGCTGCAGGCAAAAGTAGCCCAGCTGTATGCAACGCGACTCCGGCACGCCGGCCCAACGCGGCACGACGATGCTGTCCCAGGCACGCAGGCGCCCCTTCAGGCGCGCGGCCTCGGCCTTTGCCAGGCCCATCTGCTGGTAGTGCTCGGCCTCTATCTCACCGGCGGTCAGGGTCACCACCCAGCTTTCGTCGGCCTGGCTGTACAAACCATACGCGGCCAACTCGGCGTCGTCGGCATGTGGCGCGATCACCATCACCCGGCGCCGCTGCAGCTCGACCGAGGGGGTTATCCACAGGCGCAACTGACCCTGCAGCCGGCAATGCCGGCCGCGCAGTCGCAACGTACCGGCCTGCAGTGGCGCAGCAAGACCCGTCAGGTTAAGGAAGCGCACGCCATCGACGCCACGCTCGAACGCTTGCCGATCGGCCTGTTCGCCATCCAGCAGCTCGACCCGAGGGTCGAGAAAGCGCCCCAACCACCTGCTTTTTAGCCGCAGTTCAAGCACCAGGGTTTCGTCGCCCTGCAACGTGCAATCAGCCTTGAGCCAGCCATCGTGCAGGCTGGCAGGAACCTGCTGCACCTGATCGCCGAAGTCGTAGGCATAGTCCTCACCCGGTGCATAGAACAGGTGGTCGGCAAACCAGGCCTCATGGGCAGCCCAGAGCAGCGGCAACAACAGCAGTGGCAGCCACCACCAGCTGAAAACACCGAGGGCGACCAGCGCAACCAGGCCCGCCAGCAGCCCCAGGCGTTTGTTGTGCCGGTGGCGCTTGAGCAACTGCTGCTTGCGGCTCACGCTTGATACACCGGCACAGGGTTGCACCAGCGGTCCTTGTACTCACGGTCAGCACGACCGAAAGAGAACCGCAGCGGCTTGTTGCGCGACCGGGCGTCTTCCCAGGCGGCCTGGGTATTGAGGAAGCTCAGCACGCTACCTGGGCTGAAGGCCTTGGTTTCAGGGTCGACGCCGCCATTGATGTACTCGACGCTGATCCACTCCGGCGCTTCGACGCGGTACACCAGCTGGATGGCAATCGGCTTACCGTCCAGCAGCAACACCGAGCCGATCAGCAGCTCACGCAGGCGCTCCAGCACATCGGCCATACGCTCGGCACCGGTAGCCGGGAACCCCCAGCGGCGCAGGAACAGGTCGCAGTACATGCTGGCGATTTCCTGGGCACTGAAGTCGCTGATCGGGCGTACCACGCCACCCGCCTCTTCCAGCAGGCGCAGTTCACGGCGCTGGTTGTAGCGGAACTTCTTCGACAGGTCTTCAGGCGCCCGGGCCATGGCCAACTGCTCCTTCTGCGCCTTGAGGCCGCTGAAGCGGCCCTGGTTCAGTTCGGACAGGTAACGCATTGTATGGCGCAACGGCGCAGCGGCATCAGACGCCGCCGGCAGAATGATCTCGGCATTACCGAGGTCGAACAGGGCCTTCTTGCCAGCACGCTTCAGCACGTCCTTGGACAGCGCCAGGTGACGCCCCCAGGCCGGGATGGCGGCTTGCAGCTCGCCAGCCTGGTACCAGCCCAGGTAACGCACCGGGATCTGTGCCAGGTCCGCCAGTTGCTCGACCACCAGCGGATGGGTGGCGACACTGCCGCCAAAGCGCGCCCATACCTGGGCATAAGCATTGGCATCGATAGCTTGCCAACCGCGTTCGCGGAAGGCCTGGATACGATTGAGCATCAGGCCTGCCCCACCAACGCGCGCACCTGTGGGAGTTGCCAGAAGGCCTCGCGCACCGCCTGGTCAGAGAAACGCTCACCCAGGCGCTGCAGCATGTGCCTGGCACAGGCCTGGCGCTGCCCAGCGTCCAGTATGGCCATGTGCTGCAGGCCCTGGGCCAGCTGCGCGGCGTCGCCCAGCGGGAACAGCACGCCAACGCCCTCGACCACTTCGCGAGCACCGCCACAGGCCGTGGCCAACACCGGCACACCGGCAACCATCGCTTCGAGCAGGACCATGCCGAACGGCTCGTGATCGGAACTCAGCGCGAACACGTCGAAAGCCTGGAAATAACGGCGCGCATCCGGTACCTGGCCAAGAAAGTCGACTTGCCCGGCAATACCAAGCTCGGCGGCCAACGCCTTGAGCTTGGCCTCCAGACGCCCCTTGCCGAGGATTGCCAGGCGGGCGCCAGCCGGCAGCCCCGGCAATGCCTGGGCAAAACCGCGCAACAGGGTGGCCTGGTCCTTGTCCGGGTGCAGGCGCCCGACATTGCCGACGATCCATGCCTGAGGATCCAGGCCCAAGGCCTGGCGTGCGTCAGCGCGCGGCACCAGGGCTGCTTGCAGGGCGTCAATGTCGATGCGGTTGTACAGGGTCTGGATGCGTTCGGCCGGCCACTGCGGCAAGCAACGGCGCATATCGTCACGTACCGCATCCGAAACGCCCAGCAGGCTCAGACGCTTGCTGAACAGGTTCGCGAACAGGCGGCGGCCTTTGCGCTGGTAGTCGCCAAAGGCATGGTGCACACCAATCACCGGCAGGCCGGTCCCCAGCAGGGCAACGTAGATCGGCTTGAAGCGGTGGGCGATGCAGAAAGCGAAATTGCGCTCGGCCGCAATGCGCCGCAATGCGCGGATGGCGCCGAGTTTCAGGCCACGCACGGCCTTGGAACTGAACTCAAGGAAGAGCACCTCGTCCGACGCACAGCCAGCCGCCACCTGCGCATCGGCGGCGCCGGTGAGGAATACCGTGGTCACCTGGTACCCACGCCCCTGAAACAGGCTGGCGTACTGACGGGCGCAGTCCAGGAACGGCCCGTCATAGCCATGGCAGAACTGCAGGATGCGCGGTTCAGAGCGGCTGGTCATACGGGGCCGCGCCGTCCTTCACAACCAGGATGTCTTCCATGATCAGGTACTGCAGGTCCGAGCCGAAGAACATATTCAGGGCATCGGTCGGCGAGCAGATCATCGGTTCACCACGACGGTTCAGCGAGGTGTTCAGCGACACGCCGTTGCCAGTCAGGTCTTCCAGTGCCTTCATCATGTCGTAGTAGCGCGGGTTGTACTCGCGCTTGAGCACCTGGGCACGCGAAGTGCCGTCCTCATGCACCACTTCCGGCACGCGGGTCTTCCACTCTTCAGCGACTTCGAAGGTGAAGGTCATGAACGGCGCGGGATGGTCGACCTTGATCATCTGCGGGGCGACAGTGTCGAGCATCGACGGGCAGAAAGGTCTCCAGCGTTCACGGAACTTGATCTGGTGGTTGATGCGGTCAGCCACGCCTTCCACGCTTGGGCAGCCGATGATCGATCGGCCACCCAGGGCACGCGGCCCGAACTCCATGCGGCCCTGGAACCAGGCTACCGGGTTGCCATCGACCATGATCTGGGCGATCTGCTGCGGCATGTTCTCGAGTTTGCGCCACTTCGGCTGGTTCGGGTGACGGGCGCAGGCGGCGATCACGTCTTCGTTGGAGTACGACGGGCCGAGGTAGACGTGCTCCATCTTCTCGACCGGAACGCCACGGGCGTGGGAAACATAGGCAGCGGCGCCAACGGCAGTCCCGGCGTCGCCGGAGGCCGGCTGGACGAACAGCTCTTTCACGTCCGGACGGGCGATGATCTTCTGGTTGAGCTTGACGTTCAGCGCACAGCCGCCGGCGAAGGCCAGCTTGCCGGTTTCGCGCAGGGTGTCGCCCAGGTAATGGTCGATCATCTGCAGCGCCAGTTTCTCGAACAGCGCCTGCATGCTGGCGGCGTAATGGATGTACGGCTCGTCGGCGATGTCGCCTTCGCGCTTGGGGCCCAGCCATTCGATCAGCTTTGGCGAGAAGTAGAAGCCCTTGCCCTTCTCTTTATAGCGGCGCAGGCCGATAACGTTGGCGTACTCGGTGTTGATGACCAACTCGCCGTTTTCGAAGCTGGCCAGACGCGAGAAATCATACTTGCTGGCGTCGCCATACGGCGCCATGCCCATGACCTTGAACTCGCCATCGAGCATTTCGAAGCCCAGGAACTCGGTAATGGCACCGTAAAGGCCACCCAGCGAGTCCGGGTCGAAGAATTCCTTGATCTTGTGGATCTTGCCGTTTTCGCCGTAACCAAAGAAGGTGGTGGCGTACTCGCCCTTGCCGTCAATGCCGAGGATTGCGGTTTTTTCCTTGAAACCCGAGCAATGATAAGCGCTGGAAGCGTGGGCCAGGTGGTGCTCGACCGGCTCGATCTTGACCTTTTTCGGGTCGAAGCCCAGTTGCTCCAGGCACCAGACGATCTTCTTGCGATAGCGCTTGTAGCGACGGTTGCCCATCAGGATGGCATCGAGTGCACGATCCGGGGCGTACCAATAGCGCTTGGCATAGTGCCACCGCGCCTTGCCGAACAGGCTGATCGGGGCGAACGGGATGGCTACCACGTCGACGTCGGACGGCTTGATGCCTGCCTGTTCCAGGCAGAACTTCGCCGACTCGTAGGGCATGCGGTTCTTCGCATGCTTGTCACGCACGAAGCGCTCTTCTTCGGCGGCGGCAATCAGCTTGCCGTCAATGTACAGGGCCGCGGAAGGGTCATGGCTAAGGGCGCCGGACAGGCCAAGAATCGTCAATGCCAAGGGATTAGCCTCTTCATTCGGTAAAAATGCGCCAGCGGCCTCTTGGGCGGATGGCGGCTAAAGGGCGGGATTATAACGCAAACATTGGAGGCACACCGCCCCCTTGTAGGAGCGGGTTCACCCGCGAAGCAGGCAACGCGGTGGATGGCACCGGCGTCGCCGGTGTTCGCGGGCAAACCCGCGCCTACAGGCTTACTCGGCGATCAGCCAGTCCATGCGGTAACTACCGGCGGTCTGTGCCAGCTCTTTGGCCAGCCATGGCAGCAGCTCCTTGAGTTCATCCTCCAGCCCCCATGGTGGGTTGGCGATGGCCAGGCCCGAACCATTCAGGCCCTGCGGGCTGTCCTGGTGATGCACATACAGCTCGACCCGCAGCAGCTTTGGCGCGCCGGTGCTTGTCAGGTCCTGGTAGTAGCGGGTCAGCGAGCGCTGGTCCTTGATCGGATACCAGATGGCCGCAACGGTCTGGCGCATGCGGCCGATCGCTTCTTTCATGGCCGTGGTGCAGCGCTTGAGCTCATCGGCCTGCTCGAACGGCGGGTCGATCAGCATGATCGCGCGCTTTTCCTGCACCGGCAGCAAGGCCCGCGGCACATGCCAGCCTTCACCCAGGTGCACGGTCACGCGCGGGTCTTTTTTCATGTTTTCCTTGAGGAGCGGCCCGTCTTCGGGGTGCTTCTCGTTGAGCAGGGCGCGGTCCTGCTGGCGCATCAGGCGACGGGCCAGTTCGGGCGACCCCGGGTAGTAGCGCAGCTCGCCATCGGCATTCAGGCGCTTGATGATGCGCAGGTAGTCGTCGGCCATGGCCGGCAGGTCATCGCGATTCCACAGGCGGGCTACGCCTTCCAGGTACTCGCCGGTACGGCTTGCCTGGTCGCCTTGCAGGTCGTACAGGCCGAGCCCTGCGTGGGTATCGATATAGGCGAACGGCTGCTCCTTGCGCGACATCAGGGCGATGAGGCGGGTCAGCACGATGTGTTTGAGGACGTCGGCGTGGTTGCCGGCGTGGAAGGCGTGACGATAGTTCATGGCAACTCCTGCGAAGGCGGCAAGTTTACCTTGCCTTGCAGGCGGAGTCAGGCCTGGCTGCTGATTGGCGGCACCCGCAAAGCAGGCGCCGCCAATTCAACGGGTGTTACTTGTCGGCGTGATACGCCGCATCAGCAGCTTCGAAGCGCTTGACCATCGTCTGCGAAGGGCTGCCCAGCTTGCTCACCAGAACAATGGCGATGCTGGCGAACAGGAAGCCCGGGATGATTTCGTACAACCCGAGGGTGTCGAAGTTCTTCCACAGGATCACCGTCAGCGCACCCACCACGATACCGGCCAGCGCACCGTTACGGGTCATGCCTTTCCACAGCACCGAAATCAGCACCACCGGGCCGAAGGCGGCACCGAAGCCAGCCCAGGCATAGGCCACCAGGCCCAGCACGCGGTTTTCCGGGTTGGCGGCCATGGCGATGGCGATCAGGGCCACGGCCAGCACCATCAGACGGCCGACCCACACCAGTTCGACCTGCGAAGCATTCTTGCGCAGGAAGGCTTTGTAGAAGTCTTCGGTCAGGGCACTGGAGCACACCAGCAGCTGGCAGCTCAGGGTACTCATGACTGCGGCCAGGATGGCCGACAGCAGGACACCCGCAATCCATGGGTTGAACAGGATCTTGGCCAGCTCGATGAACACACGTTCGTGGTTCTCGCTAACCGGGCCTGCCAGCTCAGGATGGGCCGAGAAGTAGGCAATGCCGAAGAAGCCAACGGCACAGGTACCCGCCAGGCACAGGATCATCCAGGTCATGGAAATGCGGCGCGCCTTGGCGATCGACTTCACCGAATCAGCGGCCATGAAGCGCGCCAGGATATGCGGCTGGCCGAAGTAACCCAGACCCCAGCCCATCAGCGAGATGATGCCGATGAAGGTGGCACCCTTGAGCATGTCGAAGTTCGCCGGGTTCACCGCCTCGATAGCGGCGAAGGTCTGGTCGAAGCCACCGGTGGAGATCAGCACGATTACCGGGGTCAGGATCAGCGCGAAGATCATCAGCGAAGCCTGTACGGTATCGGTCCAGCTCACCGCCAGGAAGCCACCAACGAAGGTGTAGGCGATGGTCGCCGCCGCACCAGCCCACAAAGCGGTTTCGTACGACATGCCGAAGGTGCTCTCGAACAGACGGGCACCGGCCACGATGCCGGAGGCACAGTAGATGGTGAAGAACACCAGGATGACGATGGCGGAAATGATACGCAGCAGCCCGCTATTGTCTTCGAAACGGCTGGAGAAGTAGTCCGGCAGGGTCAGCGCGTCACCGTTGTGTTCGGTCTGCACGCGCAGCCGGCCTGCCACGAACAGCCAGTTCAGGTAGGCACCCACTGTCAGGCCGATGGCGATCCAGGCCTCGGACAGGCCCGCGAAGTAGATGGCACCGGGCAGGCCCATCAGCAGCCAGCCACTCATGTCGGAGGCACCGGCAGACAGCGCGGTAACCACGCTACCCAGGCTGCGACCACCCAGAATGTAATCGGAAAGGTTGTTGGTAGCGCGATAGGCGGCGAAGCCGATCAGCACCATTGCTGCGATGTAGATCACGAAGGTGATCGTTAGTGGATTGCCCATGCGTGTGCCCTGGCGTTTGTTTTTATCATGCGCAACCACAGCGTTGGTGGTTGCACCCAGGCGGCGAATGCTATGCAACAACGCAAAGAAGGTGCAACCATTTTTCTTTTGCAAGTTGCACCTGCCCGTGCATTTTCCGACAAAGCCCACTTCTTGCTCCTTTCGGGAGCAAAAAACCGCTTTTTCAGAATAAATCGCACCGAAAGCGCCCCTTTTCAGGGTATGGGAATAGCTGTCGGACGAGTTGCACCTTTCACACGAAAAAATCGGGTTGCACCTGGTTGCACCCGAATTGTCCTACAGATACTCTTGACGCCAGCTTAGGCCACAACCGTGGCAATAACGAGGATAAGAAATGGCGACTACCACCCTTGGGGTCAAACTCGACGACCCGACCCGTGAGCGACTCAAAGCAGCTGCGCAGTCCATTGACCGCACGCCGCACTGGTTGATCAAGCAAGCGATCTTCAACTACCTGGAGAAGCTCGAGGGTGGCGCCACCCTGACCGAACTCAACGGTCATGTCAGCAACCTGGCCGACGATGCCGGTGAAGTCCAGGCTGACCACAGCCACCAGTGCTTCCTCGAATTTGCCGAAAGCATCTTGCCGCAGTCGGTACTGCGCTCGGCGATCACCGCTGCCTACCGCCGACCGGAGCAGGAAGTGGTGCCGATGCTGCTGGAGCAGGCGCGCCTGAGCGCGCCACTGGCCGAAGCCACCAACAAGCTGGCCGCGGGCATTGCCGAAAAACTGCGCAACCAGAAAAGCGCCGGCGGCCGTGCCGGTATCGTCCAGGGCCTTCTGCAGGAATTCTCGCTGTCGTCTCAGGAAGGCGTGGCGCTGATGTGCCTGGCCGAAGCCCTGCTGCGTATCCCCGACAAAGGCACCCGTGATGCGCTGATCCGCGACAAGATCAGTACCGGCAACTGGCAGCCGCACCTGGGCAACAGCCCGTCACTGTTCGTCAACGCCGCCACCTGGGGGCTGCTGCTGACCGGCAAGCTGGTCAGCACCCATAACGAAACCGGCCTCACCTCCTCGCTCACCCGCATCATCGGCAAGAGCGGCGAACCGATGATCCGCAAGGGCGTCGACATGGCCATGCGCCTGATGGGTGAGCAGTTCGTCACCGGCGAGACCATTGCCGAAGCCCTGGCAAACGCCAGCCGTTTCGAGGCCAAAGGCTTCCGTTACTCCTACGACATGCTCGGCGAAGCCGCACTGACCGAACACGACGCGCAGAAGTACCTGGCGTCCTACGAGCAGGCCATCCACTCGATCGGCAAGGCCTCGCATGGCCGTGGCATCTATGAAGGCCCAGGCATCTCGATCAAGCTGTCGGCACTGCACCCGCGCTACAGCCGGGCCCAGTACGAGCGCGTGATGGAAGAGCTGTACCCGCGCCTGCTGTCGCTGACACTGCTGGCCAAGCAGTACGACATCGGCCTTAACATCGACGCCGAAGAAGCCGACCGCCTGGAGCTTTCGCTGGACCTGCTCGAACGCCTGTGCTTCGAGCCATCCCTGGCTGGCTGGAACGGCATCGGCTTCGTTATCCAGGCCTACCAGAAGCGCTGCCCGTACGTGATCGACTACGTCATCGATCTGGCCAAGCGCAGCCGCCACCGCCTGATGATCCGCCTGGTAAAAGGCGCCTACTGGGACAGCGAGATCAAGCGTGCCCAGGTCGAAGGCCTGGAAGGCTACCCGGTCTATACCCGCAAGGTGTACACCGACGTGTCCTACGTCGCCTGCGCCCGCAAGCTGCTGGCCGTGCCAGAAGCCATCTACCCGCAGTTCGCCACCCACAACGCCCACACCCTGTCGGCCATCTACCACATTGCCGGGCAGAACTATTACCCGGGCCAGTACGAGTTCCAGTGCCTGCACGGCATGGGCGAGCCGCTGTACGAGCAAGTGGTCGGCAAGATTGCCGATGGCAAGCTGAACCGCCCGTGCCGCGTGTATGCACCGGTCGGCACCCATGAAACGCTGCTGGCCTACCTGGTGCGCCGTCTGCTGGAAAACGGCGCCAACACCTCGTTCGTCAACCGCATCGCCGACCACTCGATTTCCATCCAGGAACTGGTCGCCGACCCGGTGGCCAGCATCGAGCGCATGGGTACCCAGGAAGGCAGTATCGGCCTGCCGCACCCACGCATTCCCCTGCCGCGCGATCTGTATGGCACTGAACGGGCCAACTCGGCCGGCATCGACATGGCCAACGAACACCGCCTGGCATCACTGTCCTGCGCCATGCTGGCCACCGCTCACAATGACTGGAAGGCTGCCCCGCTGCTGGCCTGCGCCGCCAGCGAGAGCGCTGCCGCACCGGTGCTGAACCCGGCAGACCACCGCGACGTCGTCGGCCATGTGCAGGAGGCCACCGTTGCCGACGTGGACAACGCCATCCAGTGCGCACTGAACGCCGCGCCGATCTGGCAGGCCACCCCGCCAGCCGAACGTGCTGCCATTCTGGAGCGCACCGCCGACCTGATGGAGGCCGAGATCCAGCCGCTGATGGGCCTGCTCATCCGCGAGGCCGGCAAGACCTTCGCCAACGCCATCGCCGAAGTGCGTGAAGCCGTGGACTTCCTGCGCTACTACGCGGTGCAGGCACGTAACGACTTCAGCAACGACGCCCACCGCCCGCTGGGCCCTGTGGTGTGCATCAGCCCGTGGAACTTCCCGCTGGCGATCTTCACCGGCCAGGTGGCCGCAGCCCTGGCTGCCGGCAACCCGGTACTGGCCAAGCCTGCCGAGCAAACCCCGCTGATCGCCGCCCAGGCCGTGCGCCTGCTGCTGGAAGCGGGCATCCCAGAAGGCGTGCTGCAGCTGCTGCCGGGCCGCGGTGAAACCGTCGGTGCCGGCCTGGTCGGAGACGAGCGCGTCAAAGGCGTGATGTTCACCGGCTCCAC
Source organism: Pseudomonas sp. CGJS7 (assembly GCF_036961695.1). NCBI lineage: Bacteria > Pseudomonadati > Pseudomonadota > Gammaproteobacteria > Pseudomonadales > Pseudomonadaceae > Pseudomonas > Pseudomonas sp. CGJS7. The sequence continues at coordinate 52,592 of NZ_JBAMDI010000060.1, forward strand.
TGAAGTGGCCCGCCTGCTGCAGCGCAACGTCGCTGGCCGCCTGGACAACCAGGGCCGCCCGATCCCGCTGATCGCCGAAACCGGCGGCCAGAACGCGATGATCGTCGACTCCTCGGCACTGACCGAACAGGTCGTGATCGACGTGGTGTCCTCGGCCTTCGACAGTGCCGGCCAGCGTTGCTCGGCCCTGCGCGTGCTGTGCCTGCAGGAAGACTCTGCCGACCGCGTGATCGAAATGCTCAAGGGCGCCATGGCTGAAAGCCGCCTGGGCTGCCCGGACCGCCTGGCCGTGGACATCGGCCCGGTGATCGATGCCGAAGCCAAGGCCGGCATCGAGAAGCACATCCAGGGCATGCGCGAGAAAGGCCGCCCGGTCTACCAAGTCGCCATTGCTGATGCTGCCGAGATCAAGCGCGGCACCTTCGTCATGCCAACCCTGATCGAGCTGGACAGCTTCGACGAGCTGAAGCGCGAAATCTTCGGCCCCGTACTGCACGTGGTGCGCTACAACCGCCGCAATCTGGACCAGCTGATCGAGCAGATCAACAACTCCGGCTACGGCCTGACCCTCGGCGTGCACACCCGTATCGACGAGACCATCGCCAAAGTGGTGGAAACCGCCAACGCCGGCAACATGTACGTCAACCGCAACATTGTGGGTGCAGTGGTGGGCGTGCAGCCGTTCGGTGGTGAAGGCCTGTCTGGCACCGGCCCGAAAGCCGGCGGCCCGCTGTACCTCTACCGCCTGCTGTCGACCCGCCCGGCCGATGCCATTGGCCGCCACTTCCAGCAGCAGGACGGCGAAGGCAAGCCGGACCGCACTCTGCACGAACAGCTGGTCAAGCCACTGCACGGCCTGAAGGCCTGGGCCGAGAGCAACCAGCTGGCTGATCTGGCCGCGCTGTGCAGCCAGTTCGCCAGCCAGTCGCAGAGCGGCATCGCTCGCCTGCTGCCAGGCCCGACCGGCGAGCGCAACAGCTACACCATTCTGCCGCGTGAGCACGTGCTGTGCCTGGCCGACAACGAAACCGACCTGCTGGCGCAGTTCGCCGCGGTACTGGCCGTTGGCAGCTCGGCGGTGTGGGTTGACGGTGAACCGGGCAAGGCCCTGCGCGCCCGCCTGCCGCGTGAGCTGCAGGCCAAGGTGAAGCTGGTCGCGGACTGGAACAAGGATGAAGTGGCGTTCGACGCCGTGATCCACCATGGCGACTCGGACCAGCTGCGCGGCGTATGCCAGCAGGTGGCCAAGCGTGCCGGGGCGATCGTTGGGGTGCACGGGCTGTCCAGCGGGGATCACCAGATTGCGCTGGAGCGCCTGGTCATCGAGCGCGCGGTGAGCGTGAACACTGCAGCGGCGGGTGGTAACGCCAGCCTGATGACCATTGGCTAATGGCTGAGGGTTGTTGAAGAAGAAGGAGAGCCTCGGCTCTCCTTTTTTATGCGTGCATGTCCTGAAGCAGGGGCTGGACTAACAGGTGCTCACCAGAACGTGAGCCATGCCAACGGTGACTTGGGTGTCTTCTGTTGTTACCGTTTATCCCCTGGAAATTCTCGGCTGCCTGGGCCGGTCCTTTCGCGGGTAAACCCGCCCCTATACACATGCACAGGCCGTCGTGTAGGAGCGGGTTCACCCGCGAAGAGGCCGGACCTGCCGGCCAATTTCTACCCGCCGTTCACCGTTGCCGCCGCCACCGTATTCGCGGGTAAACCCGCTCCTACCGGGGGTTTGCGCTATTGGCTGGATCTTGATGTCGCGTCTACCTGTCAGGCGCGGTGCTCATGCATGCGGGCCAGTTGCCGTTCCAGCATTGACGGGTAGGGCTCCATCAGTCGCTCCACACAGCAGGCGCCTTCGGGGCTGGCGATCGGGCGAATACGTGCACGCTGGCGGATCAGGGCGTCATCGTTGATCTGCCGCTCCACCAGCAACAGGTTGCGGCTGTGCTGCGACAACGCCAGGGCATCCTGGACCTTCTCGGCCATCAGCAGGTCAACCAGTTCCAGCCCATGCAGGTCGTTGCCCAAGACCAGGCCTAGCTGCAGTTGCAGGGTAATGCCGCTGTCAGCTACCTCGATCTGCAGGGCGTGGCCCAGGGCGCGCAACAGTTCGCCACAGCAAATGGCGTTGGTCAGGTAATCCTCGCCACACTCGCGGCTGTGGAACAGCACCAGGGTGCTGCCGTCGTTCAGCGTGTGCGTTTCGCCGTCGTAGAGCGAGGCCGCGTGCTCCAGGCAATCACGGTAGCGCTCGGTCAGCTCGGCCAGGCGTGTGCGTGGCAGGCGACGCAGTTGCTCCTGCGAGCCCAGTTGCACGGCAAGCACGGCGCTGTACTGCGGCTCGTCGGACTCGACCTCTGCGGCGGCTTTGGGGGCAGTGTCGTCGTCCAGCAGGCCGGCGAAGGCTTCGTCGTCATCCTCGTCTTCCAGGGCAACCTTGGCGCGCGGTGCGGCCTTGGGTGCCGGGGCAACTGCGGGCAGGTCGTCGAACTGCTCGTCGTCTTCTTCCTCGGGCTCCGGCTCCGGGGGCGGAGGCGGGGCCAGGCGTGCATGCAGCTGGCGGGCGATGTCGCCAATCTCGTCCTGGCGGTCGGTGGCCGGGGTATAGGGCTGCGGGTCGCGCAGCCATACCCGCAGTTGCAGCAGTGGCAGGGTGATGAAGCGACCCTGACGCAAGCTGAGGGCCAAGGCCAGGGTAAGCAGGATGGCGGCCAGAATGCCCATGCTCTGCAGGCTGATCAGCATCGGCTGCTGGAACTGGCTCATGTCCAGACTTATGCGCAGCTGTCCGGCCGTCACGTCCTGGAACGTGATTTTGGTCTGGTACAGGCCTTCGGCCTCGCCCAGCAGGCTGTTGCGCGGGCGCTGGCCTGCTTCGGCGAGGATGCGGTTATCCACGCTGTAGATTGCCGCATGGGCCACCAGCGGGTTTTTAACCAGGTTGCCCAGTAGCACGTTGAGGCTGAGGATGTCGTTGGACACCAGCAGCTCGGTGGCCGATGTTGCAGTCTGGGTGGTCAGGCTCTGGCCCAAGGCATCGGCCTGCTCATGCATGGCCTGCTTGAACTGCAGGCCCATCACGCAGGCGTAGATCACCAGCGCCAGCGCCACCAGGAAAATGTTGGTGCAGGCGATGCGCAGTGCCAGCGGCACGCGACGTTGACTCAGGGCGCGATAGATCATCAGGAAGAAATTGTCTGGTTTGACTGGCGTGGGCCGGTTCACAGAGCTCGGCTCTTAATGGCATGAAAGTGGGGGGAGTATAGCGAGCCGGGTTTTGTCGGCAAAGTATCGTTGGCGCCCGATGGTCATGGAAAATCGGTAGAATGCGCATTTTTCATCGAAGTCGGAGCCAGGTTGTGCGCGAAATCGTCCTGATCAACATCACCGGTGAGGACCGTCCCGGTCTCACTGCGGCTATCACCGGCGTCCTGCTGCAGGGCGGTGTGAGTATCCTCGACATCGGCCTGGCGGTCATGCACGGCACCTTGTCGTTTGGCATCCTGGTCGACATACCGGACAACGAAGTGGCTACCGCGCTGTTGCAAAGCGTGCAGGCCAAAGCCCACGAACTGAACCTGCAGGCCCGTTACACGCCGATTTCCGAGGCGGACTACCAGCATTGGGCCGATGGGCATGGCGAAGCGCGACACATCGTTACCCTGCTCAGCCGCAAGATCACACCCGAGCAGCTGCAGCGGGTGAGTGCGGTGATCAGCCAGTACGGCCTGACCATCGAGCGTATCGAGCGCCTGTCGGCCCGGGTGGCACTGGATGCCGAAATCGACAAGGGCAAGGCAGCCGTCGAGATCTCCGTGCGCGGCGTGCCGAGCGATGCCCAGGCCCTGCGTGCCGACTTCTTTGCCCTGGCTGAAGAGCTGAGCGTCGACATCGCCTTCCAGAAGGACGATCTGTTCCGCCGCAACCGCCGCCTGGCGGTGTTCGACATGGACTCCACGCTGATCGAGGCCGAAGTCATCGACGAACTGGCCAAGGCGGCGGGTGTGGGGGAGCAGGTGGCGGCGATCACCGAGCGCGCCATGCGCGGTGAACTGGACTTCCGCGCCAGCTTCAAAGAGCGCATGGCACTGCTCAAGGGCCTGGATGTGGGGGTGCTGGACGAGATCGGGGCATCGCTGCGCCTGACCGAGGGTGCCGAGAACCTGTTTGCCGAGCTCAAGCGCCTGGGATACAAGACCGCGATTCTGTCCGGTGGCTTTACCTACTTCGCCCGTCAGGTGCAGGCGCGCCTGGGTATCGACTATGTGTTCGCCAACGAACTTGAAGTGGTCGATGGCAAGGTGACGGGCGTGGCTGTTGAGCCGATTGTCGATGCCCAGCGCAAGGCCGATTTGTTGAAGAAGCTGGCCAGTGACGAAGGCTTGCAACTGGAGCAGACCATCGCCGTGGGCGATGGCGCCAATGACCTGCCGATGCTGTCGCTGGCCGGGTTGGGCGTGGCGTTTCGTGCCAAGCCGCTGGTGCGCCAGTCGGCCAAGCAGGCGATTTCCACCTTGGGGCTGGACGGGGTGCTGTACCTGCTGGGCCTGCGTGACCGCGACGCCCGCGGCTGATCCGTGAATCCGGGGCCGCAAGGCGGCCCAACGAAAAAGGCCCTGCATATGCAGGGCCTTTTCATATGGCTCGAATCAAGCCTGCGCAGGCGCCGCCAGCTGCTGCCCCATGCGAACTGCAGAGCCCGCACCCAGGCTCTCAGCCCACTTCACCTGCTCCGGCCCGAACAGCACGATGGCGGTCGAACCCAGCTTGAAGCGGCCTAGTTCGGCACCTTTCTCCAGGTGGATCGGCGTGCGGCTGGCTTCGTCGTAACGGAAAGTCTTCAGCTCACGTTTGGGCGGTGTGACCAGCCCGGCCCATACCGTTTCGATCGAGGCGACGATCATCGCGCCGACCAGTACCACAGCCATTGGCCCACGTTCTGTATCGAACAGGCAGACCACGCGCTCGTTGCGAGCGAACAGCTCGGGAACATTCTCTGCGGTGGTCTGGTTGACCGAGAACAGGCGGCCCGGCACATAGACCATTTCGCGCAGGGTGCCGGCCAGCGGCATGTGCACGCGGTGGTAGTCCTTGGGCGACAGGTAGATGGTGGCAAACTCACCGCCCATGAACGGCGCGGCCATGGCCGGATCACCGCCCAGCAGCTCTTGCGCGCTGAAACCGTGGCCTTTGGCCTGGAAGATACGGCCGTGCTCGATCGGGCCGAGCTGGCTGACCGCGCCGTCGGCCGGGCACAGGATGGCGCCCGGGGTTTCGTCCAGCGGACGGGCACCAGGTTTCAGGGCGCGGGTGAAGAACGCATTGAAGTGCTCGTAAGCGCTCAGGTCTTCGACCAGAGCCTCGCTCATGTTGACCTGGTAGCGCTTGGCGAACCATGCGGTGAAGGCGTTCTTGAACCAGCGCACGCGGCACTCGGCGATGCAGCCGGCCAGCCGCGACAGCAGGTGGTGCGGCAGCAGGTACTGGCTGATGATGAACAGACGGGATTTCATGCAGGTTCCTTAGACTTCTACAGGCGTGTCCGGGTGGTTGCCCCATTCGCTCCACGAGCCGGCGTAGGCCTTGACGCGTGGGTAGCCGAGGGCCTTGGCCACCAGGTAAGTGAAACCGGAGCGGCGGTGGGTCTGGCAGTGGGTGATCACCTCCTTGTCAGGGGTGATGCCCAGTTGCTCGAGGACTTGTTTGATGTCCTGGCGAATGCGCAGGTGGTCATTGAGGTCCATGCCGGCGGTCCACTCGAAGTTGATCGCGCCGGGGATGTGGCCGCCTTTGGCTGCCAGCACTTTTTCGCCGCTGAATTCCTGCGGGCCGCGTGCGTCCCAGATGACCAGGTCATCGGCGCCCAGGCGGCTTTGCAGGTACTCGCGGGTGGCAGTGGGTGCGCTGTCTATGTGCAGGTGCACCGGGGCGTTGCCAATGGCAGGCACTTCGGTGGACAGTTTGTCTGCCGGCCAGGCCTGGATACCGCCATTGAGGTAGTGGTAGCGCTTGTGGCCGATGACATCGAGCAGCCAGATGAAGCGCCCGGCCCAGCCGCCGCCTTCATCGTCGTACACCACATACACGGCATCGGCGCGGTGGCCGAGTTCGCTGAACAGTTTTTCGAGCTCGCCCAGGGCTGGCAGCAGGCCGGGCGCCGGGGGCTGGCCGAGCTGGGTGCGCTTGCCTTCGACAAAGCGCGCGCCGGGGATATGCCCGCTGACATAGCGGTTGGCGCTGCTCAGGTCGACCAGGATCAGTTGCGGCGAATCCAGGCGTGGCAGCAGGTCTGCAGCTTCGATCACCAGGGGCAGGCCGGAAAAGTCGGTCATCCACGGTCTCCAGTGTGGAAAGAGGGGCGATTGTAGCGCAAGGCTCAACCCTTGCGGTTGGTAAACACCGACAAGGCCCGCTCGATGCATTGCGCGGTCTTGCCGAAGGCTTGCACGCTGATATCGGCCAAAGGCCGGCAGCCCTGGTCGGCCACCAGCAGCATCAGCACCTGGTCGTTCGCAGCCAGCGAGCGAAGCAGTACATGTTCGCTGCGGAACAAGGTGCGCAGCGGGGCGGGCAACAGCGCCGAGAACTGGCTGTGGTTTTCCGGTGTGATGCGCAGCTGCCCGGCCTGACTCAGCAGCTTTTGCAGCAGCTTGTTCTGCGATACCTGCAGGGCCAGGGCACCGGCCTCCTTGGGCAGGCCGGCAATTTGCTGCACGCGCAGGTAGTCACTGGCCTTGTCCAGGCTAAGCAGCATGATGCGTTGCATGCCGCAGGCCAGCAGGGCCTCACGGGCCTGCGTGGCCAGGTGCACGGTGTTGGTGAACGGGCTGGGTTGGGCCAGCAGGTGCTGGCACAGCGTGCGCCAGCGTGCCAGGTCGTCGCTGCTGGGCGGTGGCGGGGCCAGCATGTCCGGGTGAGGGCGGCGTTGGTGCCACGGCCAGATCAAGGCCTCGGCCGGGTGGAACAGGGCATGCCGGGCGTGGCGGCGGGCGCTGGCGGCAGCCTGCTGGTGCACTTGCTGCTGCACGTCTTCCAGCGAGGTTTGCAGGTACAGCGCGGTCAGCAGTTGCCAGCGCAGCAGGTGCGGGTTGTCCCAACCGACCTGTGCCGCCAGGGCCAGGTTGTTGGCCAGCAGTACGGTATTGGCCGGCTGGTTGAACCAGCGCCGCAGGCCGGGCTCGGCGTCCATGCGGTGTTGCTGGCTGAGCAGGTCTTCGTCGCGGGCGATATTCAGCACCTGGGCCAGTTGCTCGCGCTCTTCCAGCAGCAGGCGATAACCCTGGGTGACCCACTGGGGCAGGCGCCAATACTCGGCCATGGTCTGGCACAGCGCCATGATGCGCACGCCAAACAGTTCTTCCTCGACGTGGGCGGCGTCTTCACCTTTGTGGATAACCCGCAGCTCCCAGGTGTCGAGCAGCTTGGGGTAGGCCAGTGCCAGTGGCCAGAGTGGCGACAGGAACAGCAGGCTGCCCCAGTGAATCTCTTGCCACAGCCGTGCCAGGCGGCTGGCGAACAGGCCGCTGGCCTGCTGTGCCGCATGCTGGCTGATCATCTGGAACTGGCACAATACCGGCGGAATTTCCTCCACGGGCAGCGCCGGCAGGCGTTTGAGAAGCTGCTCGCTGCGCTCCAGGCCCAAGCGGTTGAGAGCAACCTCCAGGCTTTCGGCGGGTTCGGCGAGGCTGGCATTGGTGGGGTGATTGGCTTCGCGCATCACTGACAGCACCAGTGCCGGGCTATCCTGCATCAGTTCGGCGATGTCGCGCAGCGAGCGGCGGCTATCGTGGATGGCAGCCATGACCCGGTCGTAGCTGTGCTTCGGCACGGGGATGCGAACACTCTCGAGCAGCTTTACCCAGGCCTCTAGCGTACGCGGGGCCTGAGTGGGCACCTTGGTTTCAATTGGCATTTTGACATCAGTCCGAACTGGCTTTTCGCATTGAGTGGCTATAGTCTGGCGCAGTTCTGCCGATAAGTAGAAGAAGAGTTTTAAAGCTCCCGTCTCTTCCCCTGACCACGACAGCAAGTGCTTTGAACCTATGGCTAAAATTATCGGCATCATCGTCGTATTCGCGAGCGTGCTCGGCGGCTACGTGCTCTCCCACGGCAAGATCGCAGCGCTTATCCAGCCGTTCGAAGTACTGATCATCGGCGGTGCGGCCTTTGGTGCATTCCTGCAGGCCAACCCTGGCCACATGACCATGCACGTCATCAAGAAGTCGATGAAGATGTTCGGCTCGCGCTTCAGCCATGCCTTCTACCTGGAGGTGCTGGGCCTCGTTTACGAAATCCTCAACAAGAGCCGTCGCGAAGGCATGATGGCCATCGAGGCCGACATCGAGGACGCCGCTGCTAGCCCGATCTTCGCCAAGTACCCGACGGTACTGGCCGATGAGCGCATGACCGCGTTCGTCTGCGACTACCTGCGCATCATGTCCACCGGCAACATGGCCCCGCACGAGCTCGAGGGCCTGTTCGACATGGAACTGCTGAGCATGAAGGAAGAGCTGGAGCACCCGTCCCACGCGGTGACCGGCATCGCCGACGGTATGCCCGGCTTCGGTATCGTTGCGGCGGTACTGGGTATCGTGGTGACCATGGCCTCGCTGGGCGATGGCGACCAGGCGGCCATCGGCATGCACGTAGGTGCGGCGCTGGTGGGTACCTTCTTCGGTATTCTGGCGGCTTACGGTTTCTTCGGCCCTTTGGCCAAGTGCCTGGAGCACGATGCCAAGGAAGAACTGAATCTCTACGAATCGATCAAGGCTTCGCTGGTGGCCTCGGCGTCGGGCATGCCACCTTCGCTGGCGGTCGAGTTCGGGCGCAAGGTGCTGTACCCCAAGCACCGCCCAAGCTTCGCCGAACTGGAACAAGCGGTTCGCGGTCGCTGAGTCATGGAGAACAATCAGCCCATCATCGTCAAGCGCGTCAAGCGCTTTGGCGGCGGCCACCATGGTGGCGCCTGGAAAATCGCCTTTGCCGACTTCGCCACGGCGATGATGGCGTTCTTCCTGGTGCTGTGGCTGTTGTCCACGGCCACGCCTGAGCAGAAGATCGCCATTGCCGGCTACTTCCAGGACCCTATCGGTTTCTCCGAGAGTGGCACGCCTTATGTCATCGACCTGGGTGGTTCACCGGAGATGGCGCCGGACAAAACCATCAATCCGGAAGTGAAGACCGAGCCGACGCAGCAGTCCCCCACTCAGCTGAGCAAGGACCAGGTCGAGACCATGGCCGAGCAGGTCGAGCGCGAGCGTCTGGAGCTGTTGCTGCAGGAACTGCAGAACAAGGTGGAAGAGAACCCGCAGCTGCAGAAGTTCAAGGACCAGATCCTGTTCGAGATCACTCAGGACGGCCTGCGTATCCAGATCATGGATGCCGAGAACCGACCGATGTTCGACATCGGTAGCGCGCGCCTGCAGCCCTACTTCGAAGATATCCTGCTGGCCATGGCCGACACCATCAAGGCGGTGCCGAACAAGATCAGCATCAGCGGCCATACCGATGCCAAGCCGTATGCCGGCACTGGCGAGTACGGTAACTGGGAGCTGTCGGCCAACCGCGCCAACGCCGCGCGGCGTGCCCTGGTGGCGGGTGGTTACCCGGATGGCCAGGTGGCACGGGTGGTGGGGTACGCCTCGTCGTCACTGTTCGACCGCAAGGACCCGTTCAACCCGGTCAACCGCCGTATCGACATCATCGTGCTGACCAAGAAAGCCCAGCGCAATATCGAAGGTGAGCAGGGTGCGCCGGAAACACCGCCAGATGCGCCAACTGCTCCTGCAGCGCCAGCCAGTGGTGCAGCGCCAGGGGCTTCGGCACCGGCTGCCCCAGAGGCAACTGAACAGCCACCGATGCAACCGCGCGAGCTGCGCCAGAAGCTGAACATCTTTGAAGATGGCACGCTGAAGATGGATGAAGCCAAGGAGCAGTAAGCGGCTTTTCTGTGTGGGCACCTGTGCTACCCAACACCTGAACGTTGGCGCGATCACTGTAGGAGCGGGTTTACCTGCGAAGCCTCCAGCGCGGTGAATGGCACCGGCGTTGCCGGTGTTCGCGGCTAAAGCCGCTCCTACATAC
>NZ_JBAMDI010000061.1:0-62500 GCF_036961695.1 Pseudomonas sp. CGJS7
CGGCCGGCGCCGGGCGGATACCGGCGACAAGTTGATTGATGTTGAGCAAGCGTCCCAGCGGCATGTACCTCTCCTTAGTCTTCGGCGCGGCGGCGCGCGCTCGCAGCGGCGCGGTCGCGCCGTCTGCGGTCCTGTGGCCGGATCGATGCGCGCTGAGCGCCGATCACCCCCGAGTAAACGAGCGCGCCAGATCGGCGAGGACATTTCATGAATGAAACGTTTTTGCTTTGAGTCGCCGCCGATGCATGCCGCGGCTGGGCGCGTTCGCCCGTTCAAAGCCTGGCCCGCTCGGCCCCAGGCCCAACCTCAGCGCACCATTTCCGCCGGAATCAGGACGATCCACACCAGCAGCAACGCCAGCCACAGCCAGCGCCAACGGCCCATGCCCAGCCACGCCGCGCGCCACGGACTCATGCCGCACGCCCCCGCTTGCGCTGGGCCGAGCGCCAGCTCTCGGCGATGCGCAGGCCGTACAGATACACGCCCGACAGACTCAACGCGGTCAGCATCGCGCCGAACACGAACCAGACCAATTTGACCCAGAACCCGGCGAAGTTGCCGAAGTGCAGCGGGTCGGCCATTTCCGAAATGCGCTGATGCACGCTGAGCTGTACCGCGTCGCGCGCGCCCAGCCACTGTCCGGACCCGGCATCGAACGCGACCGCGTTGGCGCGCGGCCGCACCAGCACCGCGGCGGCCTGTCCGGTCAGCAGCAAGGTGCCGTCCTTGCCGCCGGGCACCACGCCTTCGACCACGAAGCCCGGCCAACGCGCTTGCGCCTGCGCCACGGCGCGATCGACCGCGGCGCCGTCGGCGAGCACCGCGACCTTGTGCGCGGCCACCGGCGGTTTCGCCACCGGCGCGTCGCCGCCCAGCGATTCGATCAGATACCAAACGCCAGTCAGCCCGATCAGGGCGACGAAGGCCAGGCTCCACACGCCGAGCAAGCGATGCAGATCGCCCCAGAACCGGCGCTGCCGCTCGCGCCGCGGCCAACTCAGGAACCCGCGCCACCAATGCCGGTAGATGTACAGGCTGCTCACCAGCGAAATCAGCAGCGGCACCGCCAACGCCGCGACGATCGGCACGCCGAGCCAGGTCGGCATCATCAGATGGCGATGGGTGTTGCGCAGCAAGCGGTGCGCGTTGAACCACGCGGTGTCGCCGGTGACCGTGCCGCGGTACGGATCGACCCAGACGAACCGCAGCTTGCCTTGCGCCGTGCGCATCGAAGCCTGGGCGGCGAAACGCGCGGCCTCGGGGCGCTGGATCGACTCGAAGGTCCAGGTCGGATACCCGCGGCGCACCGCATCGACCATCTCGCCCCAGCTCGCCCGCTGCGCGCCGGGTTGCACGCGCATCTCCGGGTGGATCAGCCAGTCGATCTCGTGCGCCAGCACCGCCAGGGTTCCGGTCAACAGCACAAAGCTCATGAACACGCTGAGCTTGAGCCCGACCCAACTGTGCAAGTCGAACCACACACGCCGCCCCGCGCCCTTGCCCGCCGCCGGTTTGATCGCGGTGGGCTGAGGGCTGGCCTTGGCGGCTGGCAGGGGTGCGTTCACCGGAACCTGTCGTCGCTCAGAAGCTGTACTGCGCCTGCAGATACACCCGCCGCGGCTCGCCGGGGAAGTGGCCGTTGCGCTCGATGAAACCGCTGGCCGCATAGACCTTGTCGAACAGGTTCTTGACGTTGGCCTGGAATTTCCAGTCGCGCCAATGGGTCTGCCAACTCATGTCGAATACGGTGTACGGCTTGACCCGTTGCCCGTCCAGGCTCCAACGCTCATCGACATGGTCCAGGCCGAAACCCAGGGCCGAGCGCAGCTTGGGGATGTCGTAACGCGTCCACACGCCGAGCTTGTTGCGCGGCGCGTTGGCGAAACGGCCGCCGGTGGAGTTGGTGATGCCGTTACGCCCGGCCTGCAACACGCGTGCGTCGTTGTAGGCGTAAGCGATGTTGAGCACCCAGCGCTCGCTCAGATCGGCGAGCAAATCCAGTTCCATGCCATCGCTGCGCACCAGGCCGAGCGGCGCGAGCTGATTGACGCCGTTCACCGTGCGTCCGTCGGCTTGCAGGATGTTGCGCCGGTCGATGCGGTACACCGCCGCGTTCAAGCTCATGCGGCCGTCGAGCAGCGTCGACTTGGCGCCGAGTTCCCATTGCTTGCTGCGCTCGGGATCGAACGGGCCGCCGACGCTGGCGTTCTGGTTGCCGGTGCTCTGCGGCAGGAAGCCGCTGGCGGTGCTTGCGTACAGATTCAATCCTGGACGCGCGGTGTAGGTCGCACCGACGCGCCAGCTCAGATCGTCGCCGTCGACATCGCTGCCGGTGAGGCGGTTTTCGTCCTTGAACCCGTCCCAGCGCACGCCGGCCAGCACGTACCAGCGTTCGGACAAGGCGATTTCGTCCTGCAAATACGCGCCGTAACGCAGGCCGCGCGCGCTGGTGCCGCTCCACGGCAAGCGGTCGAGCCCGTAGCTCGCCGCCGAGGTCAGGCCATACACCGGACGGAACAGATCGATGCCCGGCACCGGCCCGCGCGCGGTGTCGGCGTTGGCGGTGCGGCTGGCGAAATCGTTGTCGACCCGATAGCCGTCGGCGCCGAACAACAGCTTGTGTTCCAGCCCGGCGAAGGCGAAGCGTTTGACCAGATTGGCGTTGACCGCCACGGCGCGGTTGTCGCGCAGTTGGTCGCGGAACTGCCGGGTCATCCACTCGGCCACGCCGTCGCGGTCGCGGTCGATCAGGCCCATCGGTTCGTGATAGCGCTGCGCCTCGTTGTTTTCGAACCAGCGCGCGGACACGTCGATGTCCAGGCTGTCGCTGGGCGAAGCGGTGAACTTGGCCGAAGCGACCTTGGCGCGCATGTCCAGGTAATCGGTGGGTTCGTTGTGGTTCCAGTCGATCGAGGTCAGAAAGCCGCCGTTGTCGTCGACCGGCACGCCGCGCAAACGATTGCCGCCGAGGTTCTGGGTGACGTCGGTGTATTGCAGGGTCAGCTCGCCGGTCTCGCCGATATCCAGCGCCACCGCGACATCGCCGATCAGGCTTTGCGCGTCGGTGTTGCGGCGGAACGGCGATTCGTCGTCGGCGTAAGCGCCGACGCGATAACGCAGGCGCTCGTTGCCGGCCAGCGGGCCGGTCAGTTCCACCGAGGCCGCGCGGAAGCCGTAGTTGCCGGCCTGTATCTCGACGCTGCCCTCGCGCTGACGCTTGGGCTTCTTGCTGACGTAGTTGATCACCCCGCCCGGATCGCCGCCGCCGTACAGCGCGCCGCCCGGGCCCTTGAGCACTTCGATGCGTTCGATGTTGAACAGCTGCGGCACCGAGAAACCGGAGTACGGATCGCCGCGCAGGCCGTCGTACAACACGTTTTCCTGGCGGAAGCCGCGCAGGGTCACCCCGGCGTAACTGAAGTAGCTGATGCCGCTGATGCTGCGGTACAGATCGGTGACCTGGCGCGCGGCCTGATCGTCGATGAGTTCGCGCGGCAGCACTTGCACCGCCTGCGGCACGCGCTCCAGCGGTGTGTCGGTGCGGGTGCCGACCGCGGCTTCGTCGGTTTTATACAGACGCTGCGCGCGGCCGATGACTTGCACCGAATCCAGATCGGTTACGCCTGGGTTGGCGATGGCCCGGTTGTCCGGCCGATCCTTGGCCGCCTCCGTGGAGGTTTGCGCCTGAACAGGCGCGAGAGCCGCCGCCAAAGCGATGGCGAGGCAGGATCGAACGTACATGGCGGATACGGCATGAGATGCGGATCACGCACTATATGTGAGAATAATTCTCGTTTGCAACGAAACGCCGCCGAACGGCGGCCGCCCGGCACGCTTATCGGGCCGGGTCGTCGCCGCCCTCGCCCGGCGTCAGGTGGATGATCTCCGCGGCCACGCCTTCCACCTTGGCCCGCGAGTAGGCGACCGGAAAATACTTGCCCTGCGCCCACATCGTGAACAGATCGCGGTAATGGCGGCTGTCCGGATCGCCCGATTGTCCGGGCGTGTTCTGCCCGATCGAGTTGTCCCAGTCTTCGGTGTCGGCGATGAGCTTAAACGATCCGCCGGAGAGTTGGTTATCGTCGCCGCCGGTCGCGCTGACCGTGTAGCTGTCGCCGCCGCGAGGCACCGGACCGACGTTGAGCTTGGCGCGGGTGGCCGCGTCCACCGCATTGGCGAGCGGATGGCGGATCAGCGCGTGGTGGTAATCGTTCTGGCCGTAACGCCAGCCGCTCATGTCGGGACCGAGCTTGGCCGTGAGTTCGGCGACGGCTTCCTGCAGGCTGCGCGCGAGCAAGTCGTCGCGGCCCTGGGTCGGATCGGCGCCGAATTCGCCGCCGGGCGCGAGCAGCCAATCGATGGTGCGTTTCATCGAGATGTACAGCGTCACCTGCTCCGGCAGCATCGCCTTGCGGACGTTGACGATCAGGCGCCGCTGCCACATCGCGTAGATGCCGGCGGCGACCGAATCGCGGTCGAGCACATAGTCCCAGGCGAGCAAGGCGTCGCGCGCCTTGGCCGCGCGCGCGTCGGCCAACGGCACGCCGCGCAACAGCGGCACCAGACTGCGCGCGGGTATCGACAGGTCGTCGTTCTGCAACCGCGCCACTTCGGCCACGCTGTACTGCCGGCCCGAACCCAGCAACTCGGTGATGCGCGCGGCGCGATACGGGTCGGCCCAGGTGTAGTGCATCGCTTCCGGCCAGCGGTAGTCGTTGGGCATCAGATAGTGATTGGCCGTGACCAGATAGCCCGAGGCGGGATTGTGCGCGCTGGGCAGATCCAGAATCGGGTGCTCGCCGTCCCACTCGTAACGGCCGTCGCCCGGCACCGGCAGCAACCCGCTCCAGTTGCGCCGACGCGGCTGCACTCCGGCGGCTTGATAACCGATGTTGCCCTTGCGGTCGGCCCAGACCATGTTCTCGGCGGGAATCCGATTGAACGAACAGGCCTGACGGAATTCCTCCCAGGTGCGCGCCTGATCCATGCGCAAACTGGCCAGATACGGCGCGCTGCCCGGCTCCATCCACGCCGCACGCAAGGCGTAGGCGGTATGCCGCGCCTTGTCTTCGAACAACACCGGCCCGTGGCGGGTGTATTTGTATTCCACCGCCACCGGCGCCTCGCCCTTGACCGCGATGCTGTCCTTGACCACGCGCATGGTTTCCCAGCCGTCGCGATAACGGTAGCGGTTGGGGTTGTCCGGATCGGTGCGGTAGACGTAGAGATCCTCGCTGTCGTTGCCGAAGATCGTCAGGCCCCACGCGCCGTATTCGTTATGGCCGATCGACACCCCCGGCAGCACCGGTTCGCCGGCGCCGATCACGTTCCAGCCCGGCGCGACCAGATGCACCCAGTACCGCAGCGACGGCGCGCTCTGCGCGCGGTGCGGGTCGTTGGCCAGGAGCGGGAACGTGCTCTGGGTGCGCGAGCCGTGGATCACCCAGTTGTTGCTGCCGATATCGAGCGGGTTGGGAATTTCCGCGGCGGGCGGCGCGGCCGCGATCGCCGCGGAGGCCGCGCGATGGGCCGGCGCGATCTGCGCGGGCGTGAAGTCGAGCGGATCGCGGAAGGCCTTGTACAGATCCAGCACGTCCTCGGGAATCGCCGCCAGATCCAGCGCCGGATCGGGCTGCAACACCGGTTCGCCGCCCTGGAAGAATCCCAGCGTGCGCACCCGCTGCGCGCCCAGCGCGGCGACCGCGCGCGCCAGTTCGACTTCCTGCACGACATTGGCCAGCAGGCCCTGATGGCGCGATACCACCACCTCCGCGGTCCATCGCCCGGGTTTGATCCCCAGCAAGCCGAACTCCAGCGGCAACAGCGACGGATCGCGTTCGGTCTGCGCTACATAGGCGTTGACGCCGCGCACGAAGGCTTCGACGATGCGCTCGCCGCGCGGGTGATAGAACGCCAGCTCGCGCTTCATGTCGCCGCGGAACCGATGCAACCGGGTGCCGATGTCGCGCTTGAGCTGCTTGCGGCCGAACGCTTCGGCGGTGGTGCCGGTGGCCTGCAGCCGCCACAGTTCGAACTGGAACAAACGGTCGCGCGCGGCGTTGTAGCCCTGGGCGAAGAACAGGTCGTCTTCGTTGTTGGCGTAGATGTGGGCGATGCCCCAGCGGTCGCGCAGGATCTCCACCGGCTCGCGCAGGCCGGGCACGCGCAATTGGGTGCGGTGTTGCGCCGGCCGCTCCGGCTTGGCCGCCGACGGCTCCGCCACGCGCTGGGCGGACGCGTCCGGCGCGATCGCCAGAGTCGCAACGAGTACGGCGGCTACAACGGCACGAATACCCATGAACTTCCCACCTTTACGATGACGCTTGCGCTCGGCGCGCGGTCCCGCGCCAGGATTGCCCGATTCAGCCAACACCACGCGCCGGCGCGGCTTGTATCGCGGCTCGGCCGGTCGATATCCTAGCCGCCGATGCGGACGGCCGATCCGGCCTCCGACCCCGCCGGCCGTTCAAACCAGCGTAAGCCATCGCATGCGCCGCAACCTGTCGAAATTCCGTCGAACACCCGCTCGCGCCAGCGAGCGAGCCCCGACGCGAATCGACGCGGGCGCGCGCGGTTGAGTGCGCGCGCATGAGCCCCCGCGCATGACCGGCGGCGGCCGCCTGTACCTGCTCAGCGCCGGCGCGACCCTGTCGCTGGTCGGCACCCAGATCAGTCATCTGGCGATCGCCGCGCGGCTGTTCGAACTCGATCCCTCCGGCCGGCTCAGCGCGAGTCTGGTGACGCTGAATCTGCTCGGCGTGGCAGTGTTCGGCCTGCTGGCGGGCTGGGCGCTGCAGAAGATCACCGCGTTCAATGCCGGCGTCGCCGCCCCGCTCGCGGCCGCGGCGCTGTCGCTGTACCTGTTCGCCGACGGCCAGCCCAGCGCGCTGGAATGCCTGAGCGTGGCGTTCGTGCAGGCCTTCATCGCCGGGCTGGCGCATCCCAACCTGATGCGTTTTCTGCATGCGCGGCTGTCGCCCGCGCAGCGCACGCGGTTCTTTTCCTTCGCCCAAAGCGCGCAGCAGATCGGCGTGTTGCTGGCGCAGTTGGCCGGCGTGTTGCTGATCCAGCAGTTGGGCTACCGCTGGTGTTTCCTGATCGACGCGGCGAGCTATCTGCTGGCCGCCGCGGCGTGGATGACGGTGCGCCGCGGCGGCGCCGAAGATGCGCCGGGCCCGGACCAGGCGCCGGCATTTTTCGAAGGCTATCGCCTGATCCTCACCCACCCGGAAATCCGCGGCCTGACCTTGTTCCGCTGCTTCAACCATCTGGCCTACACCACCTTCAACGTGGCACTGCCGCTGTGGGTCGCCGCGGCCGTGGCCGGCAGCGGCCGGTTGCCGACCGATCTGCTCGGAACGGCGCTGATGGCCGGCACCGCGAGCATGATCGTGGCCAGTGTGTTGGGCGGCATCGCGCTCAAACACCGGCCGCATTGGGTCGGCCGGTTCCCGTGGATCTCCTCGCTGCTGGGCGCGGCCGCGGTGATCGTCGCGGCCGTGGCCGGCGACGCGCGCGGCCTGTTGGCGGCCAGCGTGCTGTTCGGCGTGGGCCTGTATTTCTTCCGCCTGTGCGGCATCGTCATCGGCGCGGCGGTCACCCCGGGCCGGAGCATGGCGCCGGTGATCGTGGCCGGCGACACGGTGACCCGGGCCGGCTCGTTCCTGATCGGCCTGGGCGTGCCCGCCCTGGCCTTCCTCGCGTTTCCGGTGCCGCCGCTGATACCCGTGGCGCTGCTGGCCTTGCTGGCGCCGGCGCTGATGCGCAAGGCCGCCGACGCCGCCCGCGCCGCCCACGCGCGCGCCTGATCGGCCGCGCATGCGCCCTCGCCCCGGCGCGGTTGTCGCGGCAATGCCTTTGCAGTATTAGTACCGCTCGCCGCGCCGATCACTGCTTCCAGCCCGAGGATCATGAGCCGAGTGCAATCGCCACAGACTGGCTTCGAGCTCGCCCCGCTGGAGCGGTTCGGCGCACAAGTGTCCGGGCTCGATCTGCGCCAGCCGATCGGCGAGCCGGTCGCGGCGCAACTGCGGCGGGCATTGGCCGAACATCAGATTCTGATCGTGCGCGGGCAAAGCCTGCCTCCGGCCGAACAAACCCGTTTCGCCCGCTGCTTCGGCGAGGACGAACCCGGCATCGCGCGGCGACCCGCGTCGCATCAGGTCCCGGGCCATCCGAATATTCTGTACCTGAGCAACCGCCCCGGTTCGCCGACCACCGAGTACGGCGTGGCCTGGCATTCCGACGGGCTGGCCTACGCCCGGGTTCCGCACGGCGCCACTCTGCTGCATTGCATCGCCTGCCCGCCGGAGGTGGGCGCGACCTTGTTCGCCAGTCAATATTTGGCCTATGAGGCGATGCCGGCGGATCTGCGCCGCCGCTTGCGCGATCTGTACTGGTATCTGCCGCCGATCGCGTTCTCCGAAGTGCCGCCCGGACGCGGGCTGGCGCAACCGATGGTGCGCGCGCATCCGGTGACCGGGCGCGAGTTCTTGTTCTGTTCGCCCGGCGCGCAACGGATCCGCGGGCTGTCGCGCCAGGACAGCGAGGAATTGCTGCGCATCGTGCACGACTATCAGGTGCGCGAGCGGTGGGTGTATCGCCATCGCTGGCGCGAGCTCGACGTGGTGCTGTGGGAAAACTGCGCCTTGTTGCATAACCGCGACGACGTGGTCGATTTCGAGCGTCACGGCTTGCGTGCCATGCACCGCTCGGCGACCTGCGGAAACTTCGCCGCGATCGAGTGCGAAGCGGCGGACGATTGAGCCGGATCGGAGCGGCCGCCTGTTCATCATCGCTCGCCGCATCGGCTTGTCGGCGAATGTTACGAAAATCGAAAATTCACTCACATCCCGCCGAAGTTTCTTGCCAACTCGGAACACGGATGCTAGTGAATCAAACGGGCCGGCGGCGCCACCCAGGTTTCGCTCGCCGTCCCGCGTTTGCGTCAACCCACCACAACAGTAGATTGCGTTAAGGAGAATGAGATGAAGCTGTTGAACAACACCCAGCACAAATCGGCCGAACACGCCGACGTGCTTGCGTTCCGCTCGCAGGTCCAGTCGACGGTCGTCGCCAGCGCGGCGCCGCAGACCACCGCCCTCACCGGCTTGCGCGCGGACGGCGTGAAAGTGTCGGAGCATCGGCTCGAGCAGTATCTGAACGCCTGCAGCCCGACCTGTCACGGTTAAGTCCCCCGCACGGCCGGGCCGCGTCGGCCCGGCCGTGTCCGTGTGCGGGTCCGTGAGCGCCGATGGGTTTGGGAGCAAGGCATGCAACACAACGTCGTAGGCTGGTTCTTACCGCGGACGCTGGAAGCGCGCGCGGTGTGGTTCGATCCGGTGCGCTATTCCTGGCAACCCGAGCAACAGAAACATTCGGGGCTGTTCCTGCAGTGCCCCGCGTATCAGAAATTCGCGCGCAATCTGTTCGTGCTGCGCAGCCCGTTCGATCTGCACCTGCAGTGCCAGCTGACCGAGGACGGCTGCGAGCTTTCGGTCGGCGAACAATCCTCGATCCGGCCCGAGCAACTGGCCGGCTTGATCAAGGTCCATCCCAAGAGCGAGTGGCGCGAAGCCGACAAGCCGCTGCTGCAGCTCATGCTCAACTACTACTTTCTGTCCGACGATGAGGTCGAGGTGCAATACCTCTCGCCGTTGACCACTACTTATTTCCAGCCCGCGCTGCCGGGCCTGGTGCTGCAGGGGCGCTGGAACATCCAGAACTGGATCCGGCCGGTCAACTTCGTATTCGAGTGGTGGGATCCATCCACCGACCTGATCGTCAAGCGCGGCCAGCCGCTCTTGAACGTGATGTTCCTGCCCAAAAATCCGGACGCCAAGCTGTCGCTGATCGAGGCGGAGGAAACCGAAGAAGTGATCGCGATGGCGCGGCGCGTGCAGAACATCAATTCGTACATCCGCAACGTCTTTTCCGTTCTTCCCTCGATCGTGAAACGCAGGCCAAGGAGGCTGGTGGTCCCGTGCAAAAGCAAATGAAACTGATCTTCCGCAGCGCGCACGGCGACCGCTATCTGCTGGCCGAGGAGAGCGAGTCGATCGTGGACGTATGCCGCAAGTACGGCATTCCCATCACTCAGGTCTCGACCTACTTCAACAATGCGCAAGGCGAACTGAACCTGTTCGTCAAACCCTACCAGCCGCTGGGCGAGTACATCGGCGACGCCGAAGTGATCGTGTTCCCCAACCGCAACATCGACTACCACGCGCTGCTGGGCGGCGAGGACGTGGTGCGCGAACGCGCGGGCGCTTCGACCTGGATCCGGCTGCGCGAACGCGGCCCGGGCGGCGCGGAAGGTTTCGTCACCGAGATGCTGGGGCCGGCCGAGGCGCAGGCGATGGTCGCCGCGCAGGTCAAAGAGGCGTTGCAGTTGTCGGGCGTGGGCGATGAGCCCTTGGTGGTCGGCGTCAGCGGCGGCGGCGACAGCAACGCCTTGCTCGGCGCGATCGTGCAGTCCGGGTTGGTCTCGCGCGAGAACATCCTGCCGGTGATGATGCTGGGCATTCCCGATTGGGACAAAGGCGCCGACCGCGCGTCGGCGATCTGCGCCGAACAGGGGCTGTCGTTGCGTTTCGTCCAGGACGAAGAAACCGCGCGGATTCTGGGCTTCACCGATCCCAAGCGCGATTGGGTGACCGCGTTCGAACAGGCCTTTCCCGGCGACGATCTGGAAGTGCTCGGCGTTTACGGGGTCCGACGGGTGCTGGAAGCGGTCGCGCTGGAGCGCGGCGCGCGCAGGATCGTCATCGGCAGCAACCTGGAAGACTGCCTGTCGGACGTGTTCTATTACCTGTGCGCAGGCAAGGTGCCGTTCCCCAAACCCTGCGGGCCGATGGGCAAGGTCGACATCCTCTACCCGCTGTGGCTCACGCCCAAGGCGGTGATCGACGGCTGCTATCCCAAGTACTCGCGCGAGAACTACGAAGCGCGTTACCCCAGCCGGATGTACGGCCGCGCCTACTTCTATTACCTCGCCCAGATGATGGTCGACGCCTACCCCGGCGCCGGCCAGGACATGCTGCGCGGCGCCAGCAAGCTGTCGAAGGAACACTTCCGCGAACTGGCTTACGACGAAGAATTCGACACCCCGACCGCTGCGCCGATTCCGCTCGACGTGCGGCTGAAGCTGCGCAAGTTGTTCGGCGCCCGTCCGGGCGGCTGAATCGCCGCGCGTGGGCGCGACGACAGGACCTCCACCCCGGCGGCGCGACGGCCGCCGACCCGCACAGGCAAGCCACGGCATGGACATCGTTTACCGAAGCATCGATCCCGGCAGTTATCAGGAAGCGTATGCCTTCAACCTGTTCTGGGAGTATTCCTGGCGGGATTCGTCCGCCGCCTACATCGCCGATTCGGAAGACGAACGGCGCGCCAAGACCGAAGCGCTGATCGCCAACCTCAGCCGCGCGGACCGCAAGTACCACTGCCTGGCCGCGTTCGTCGACGGCGAAATGGCCGGGGTGATCAGCCTGGACCGGATGAGCATCGACAAGCGCCCCGCCTGCCACGTGCAAGGGCTGTGGGTGCATCCGGACCATCGCGGCCGCGGCATCGCCCGGCGGCTCAAGCAGCTCAGCGAAGACTGGGCGCGGGAGATGGGCTCGGAGTTCATGGACAGCAACGTCCGCGTCGACAACCCGAACATGATCGCGCTCAACGAACAGCTGGGCTATGAAGTGGCGCGGCTGAATTTCCGCAAGGCATTGCGTTGAGCGGCCGACGTGCGTCGCTTTCGTTTTAAGGAATCCCCACGATGACCGAATCCACCTCGACGTCCCCGCCGAACCCATCCGGCCCGGCCACGCCGCGCCCCTGGAACATGTTCGATCCGGCCGACCGCGCACGTTTCGTCCGCAATGAGCCGACGATCCAGCCGGACGCGAGCAATGAAGCGCTGCTGCAGAACATTGTGCGCCTGACCGACGGCGTGTTCGATCACCTGTCGGTGTTCGAGCAGTTCTCCGAAACCACCAGCCGCGGCGCCCTGGCCGATCCGGGCAAGAAGCTCGACGTGGCCGAAGCCCGCGACAAGCTGATCCGTGCCGAGCGCGAACTGTGGCAGGCGTATCGGATCCTCAAGGACGCGCGCGAATCGTTCGTGCAACGCCAGACCCGGGCGCTCGGCATCGACGCGGGCACTCGCGGCTTGAAGATTCATTTCGGCTCATCGCATCACTTGGTCCAGGACTGGCTCAACATCGATGCCGGCGGCGGCGACCTGATGCTCAACGTCAACTGGGGCTTGCCGCTGCCCGACGGCTGCGCCGACTTCGCCTACTCCGCGCATTTGCTCGAACACTTGCGCTATCACGACCAGGCCGCGGTGTTCGTGCGCGAGATCCATCGCGTGCTGGCCGCCGGCGGGACCTTGCGGCTGGTGGTGCCCGACGTCAAGAAACTGCTGGCCGCGTACGCGGCCGGCGACCGCGAGTTTTTCGAAGCGCGGCAGGAGTTCTATCGGCTCAAGGACGGGTTCACCCGCGACGGCGTGGCCAACCTGGACTACATCCTGCTGTTCTGCGGCGCCAACCAACAGGTGCTGAGCTACAACCACAAGTTCGGCTACGACTTCGAGACCTTGCGCGGGTTGTTGCTGGACGCTGGGTTCGACACGGTGGTGGAGTCGGATTTTCAGGCCAGCGAGCGGGCGGAGTTGTTGGTCGACGATTTCAGTTACAACGCGCGGGCGCGCGATCGACAGGGGCGGCATTATTCGTTGTTCGTTGAGGCTACCAAGAGCCGCTGACGGAAACGCTTAGCTGCCCAACACAAGCACGTAACTACCCCACCGCCTCCCGTAACTCTCCTACCGTCATTCCGGCGAAAGCCGGAATCCATTTTGATTTTGCTCCACTGCCCCGTCGCCTGGCGCAAAGTCGCTTTGGTCTGGCTGGAAAGAGCCAAGTCAAAATGGATTCCGGCTTCCGCCGGAATGACGGCAGGAAAGTTTTGGTGTGGCTGGGAAGAGCCGAGTCAAAATGGGTTCCGGCTTTCGCCGGAATGACGGTAGGTGAGTTGCGCGACGGTTGGTAGGCCGCGCAACGGTCGTTACGGTTGCGCAAAGAAAACGGGCCCCGGCTTTCGCCGGGGCCCGTTTTCTTTGCGCTAACCGTAACGTCGCACGCCGCTGAGGCGTAGCGCCGCCGGGTTACTCCACGGTAACAGCCTTAGCCAGATTACGCGGCTTATCGACATCGGTGCCGCGCGCCAACGCCGCGTGATACGCCAGCAGTTGCACCGGAATCGCATGCACCACCGGCGACAGCACGCCGACGTGGCGCGGGGTGCGGATCACGTGCACCGCTTCGGATTCGCCGAAGTGGCTGTCCAGGTCGGCGAACACGAACATCTCGCCGCCGCGCGCGCGCACTTCCTGGATGTTCGACTTGACCTTCTCCAGCAGCTTGTCGTTCGGCGCGATCACCACCACCGGCATGTCCGCGTCCACCAGCGCCAGCGGACCGTGCTTGAGCTCGCCGGCCGGATACGCTTCGGCGTGGATGTAGGAGATTTCCTTGAGCTTGAGCGCGCCTTCCAGCGCGATCGGGTAATGCACGCCGCGGCCCAGGAACAAGGCATGGTGCTTGGGCGCGAAACGCTCGGCCCACGCGGTCACCTGCGGCTCCAGGTTCAGCGCGTGCTGGACGCTGCCGGGCAAGTGGCGCAGCGCGTCGATGTATTCGGCTTCCTGCTCGGCCGACAGCTTGCCTTGCAGCTTGGCGAGAGTCGCGGTGAGGGTGAACAAGGCCACCAACTGGGTGGTGAAAGCCTTGGTCGAGGCCACACCGATCTCGGCGCCGGCGCGGGTGTAGTACGCCAGCTTGCTCGCGCGCGGGATCGCGCTCTCGGGCACGTTGCAGATCGACAAGGTCTTGTCGTGGCCCAGCGACTTGGCGTACTTCAGCGCTTCCATCGTGTCCAGGGTTTCGCCGGACTGCGAAATGGTCACGATCAGTTGCTTCGGATTCGCCACCGCGGCGCGGTAGCGGTATTCGCTGGCGATCTCGACCTGGCACGGCAAACCGGCGATGGCTTCGATCCAGTAACGCGCGGTCAGACCGGCGTAGTAGCTGGTGCCGCAAGCCAGGATCTGCACGCCCTCGACATCGGCGAACACGTCCGCGGCGGCATCGCCGAACAACTCGGCGGTGAACGCGCCGTTGTCGATCACCGCTTCGATGGTGTCGGCGATCGCACGCGGCTGCTCGTGGATTTCCTTCTGCATGAAGTGCCGGTACGGGCCGAGTTCCAGCGAGGCCAGCGACACGTCCGACACGTGCACGTCGCGCTCGATCGCCGCGCCCTGCGCGTCGAACACCTTCACTTGCGCGCGGGTGATTTCGGCGGTGTCGCCTTCTTCCAGGAAGATCACCCGGCGCGTGGCTTGCAGAATCGCCGACACGTCGCTGGCGACGAAGTTCTCGCCCTCGCCCAGGCCGACCAGCAGCGGGCAGCCCATGCGCGCGGCGATCAAACGGCCCGGCTCGTGCTTGCTGACCACCGCGATCGCATACGCGCCGGTAAGCTCGCGCACCGCCGCCTGCACCGCCGCCAGCAGATCCAGGCCCTGCTTCTGATGGAAGTGGACCAGATGCGCGATCACTTCGGTGTCGGTCTGCGATTCGAACGCGTAACCGGCCGCGCGCAGGCGCTCGCGCTGCTCTTCGTGGTTTTCGATGATGCCGTTATGGACCACCGCCAACTCGCCGAAGCTGATGTGCGGGTGGGCATTGGCTTCGGTGACGCCGCCGTGGGTGGCCCAGCGGGTGTGGCCGATGCCGATCTGCGCCTGGAAGCCTTCGGCCTGCGCCGCGTTCTCCATTTCGCTGACCCGGCCGGTGCGCCGCACCCGGCGCAGTTGCGCGCCGTCGAACACGGCGATGCCCGCCGAGTCGTAGCCGCGGTATTCCAGCCGCTTGAGTCCATCGATCAGGACCGACACCACATCGCGATCGGCGATCGCGCCAACAATTCCGCACATGCGCAGGAGACTCCGTGTAAGTGCCGCCATTCTATCCGCAGGCCATGAAGCCGGCGTCCGGGCGGACGCGGTGTCCGTCCGGACGGACACCCGGACACGCTTGTCCGCCCTTTAAATTCAATAACTTAAAGTTGGCACGGGTTGTGCTTGGGTTAAGGGCAAAGACCCTTTGCCGAGCTCGCCCCGATGACGATCCGCGACACCTCCGCCCAAGACCACCGCGTCGCCGACACCCGCGTGCAGGGCCGTCGTCGTCGCCACTGGCTGATCGCCGCCAGCGCCGGCGCGCTGGCCCTGGGCGGCGGCGCCTGGTTGCTGTCGAGCTGGGCGGCCGGCAGCGCCTCGGTCTCCAACGAGCGCCTGCGCATCGCCGAGGTCAAGCGCGGCGATCTGGTCCGCGACATCGCCGCCGATGGCCGGGTCATCGCCGCCAATAGCCCGGTGCTGTACGCCATCGCCGGCGGTTCGGTCGATCTGAAGGTCGTTGCCGGCGACGTAGTCAAAAAGGGCCAAGTGCTGGCCGAGATCGACAGCCCCGAGCTGCGCAGCAAGCTGGCCCAGGAACAAGCCACTCTGGCGAGCCTGGAAGCCGAAGCCAGCCGCGCCGAACTCGACGGCGAACTGGCCCGCTCGACCGCGCAGAAGCTGCTCGACCAAGCCCAGATCGACCGGGTCGCCGCGCAACGCGATCTGGAACGCTACCAGCGCGCCTTCGACGGCGGCGCGGTGGCCAAGGTCGACGTGGCCAAGGCCCAGGACGATCTGAAGAAAGCCGACATCGGCCTGAGCCACGCCCGCGACGACATCGGCCGCCAGGGCCGCAGCGCCAGCCTGGATGCGCGCAACAAGCGCCTGCTGGCCGATCGCCAGCGCGCGATCGCGGTGGAAGCGCAGCGCCAGGTCGACGCGCTGACCTTGCGCGCGCCGTTCGACGGCCAGGTCGGTCAGGTTCAAGTCGCCCAGCGCGCCAATGTCGCGATCAACGACCCGGTGCTGAGCGTGGTTGACCTGAGCGTGTTCGAGGTCGAGATCAAGGTGCCCGAAAGCTTCGCCCGCGATCTGGCCATCGGCATTCCGGCGCAGATCACCAGCGGCACCGGCGAGCCGTTCGCCGCGCAGATCTCGGCGGTGTCGCCGGAAGTGGTCGCCGGCGAAGTGGTCAGCCGCCTGCGCTTCAAGGACAAGCAGCCGCCGGGCCTGCGCCAGAACCAGCGCCTGAGCGCGCGGATCGTGCTCGACACCCGCCGCAACGCCCTGATGGTCGAACGCGGACCGTTCCTGGAACAGTCCGGCGGCACCAGCGCCTACGTCGTCGTCGACGGCGTCGCCACCCGCCGGCCGATCCGCACCGGCGTCAGCAGTCTGAGCAACGTGGAAATTCTCGAAGGTCTGCAGCCGGGAGAGCGCATCGTCGTCTCCGGCAGCGATCAGTTCGCCAACGCCCAATCCGTCCGTATCTCTGGAGAGTAATCATGAACGCAGCCAACAACGCCTACGACTTCGCCCCGCAGTGGAACGCCCAGCAACTGGCCGACGCGGTCCCGCTGCGCCTGCATCAGCTGATCGATTTCGATCAGGTCCGCGATGCCGGCGACGCGCGCAGCGCCAACGCCGAATCCGCCCCGCGCCGCGCCTCGCGTCTGGGCCGTTACCTGACCGCCTGCGCGCTGCCGATGTTCGCGGTTCGCTGAGTGGCGGCCGGCCGAATGCTGTTTCCGCTTCTGCTTTAGCTCGTCATTCCCGCGAAGGCGGGAATCCAGGGCTTCATCGTGACCGTACTCTGAAGTCTCTGGATTCCCGCCTTCGCGGGAATGACGAGCCGGGGCTGAGCGGCAACCCGATCGATCCGAACATCACTTTCAAAAAAACGAATCAAGCCAGGAATCCTCCCATGCTCGACATGCGCCAAGTCACCAAGGTCTACCGCACCGAACTCGTCGAAACCCACGCCCTGCGTTCGCTGGACCTGCACGTACGCGACGGCGAGTTCGTCGCGGTGACCGGGCCGTCGGGTTCGGGCAAGACCACCTTCCTCAACATCGCCGGCCTGCTGGAAACCTTCACCGGCGGCGAGTACAAGCTCGACGGCGAAGACGTGCGCGGCCTGTCCGACGACGCCCGCTCGCGCCTGCGCAATCAGAAGATCGGCTTCATCTTCCAAAGCTTCAACCTGATTCCCGACCTAAACCTGTTCGACAACTGCGACGTGCCGCTGCGCTACCGGCGCATGGCCGCGTCCGAGCGCAAGCAGCGGATCGAACAAGCGCTGTCCCAGGTCGGCCTGGGTTCGCGCATGCGCCACTACCCCACCGAACTGTCGGGCGGCCAGCAACAGCGTGCGGCGATCGCCCGCGCCCTGGCCGGTTCGCCCAAGCTGCTGCTGGCCGACGAACCCACCGGCAACCTGGATTCGCAGATGGCGCGCGGGGTGATGGAACTGCTGGAAGAGATCAACGCCCAGGGCACCACCATCATCATGGTCACCCACGATCCCGAGCTGGCCGCGCGCGCGCAGCGCAACGTGCACATCGTCGACGGCATGGCCACCGACCTGAAGGCCGATCCGAGCCTGATCCGCACCGCGCCGGCCGCCGCCGCCGACGCCATCGCCTGAGGCCGCCCCATGACCGGCAACAGCCTGTTCTCCTATTA
Organism: Pseudomonas sp. CGJS7; assembly: GCF_036961695.1. Lineage (NCBI taxonomy): Bacteria > Pseudomonadati > Pseudomonadota > Gammaproteobacteria > Pseudomonadales > Pseudomonadaceae > Pseudomonas > Pseudomonas sp. CGJS7. The sequence goes on from NZ_JBAMDI010000061.1 coordinate 17,654, forward strand.
CCTGCAACTGGCCTTGCGCAGCTTCAAGCGCAACAAGGTGCTGACCGCGCTGATGGTGATCGCCATCGCGCTCGGCATCGGCGCGGCGATGACCACTCTGACCGTGTTCTATGTGCTCTCCGGCGATCCGCTGCCGGGCCAGAGCCAGAACATCTTCCATCCGCGGCTGGAACCGCGCTCGATGGTCGGCTACGTGGCCGGCGACGAGCCCGCCGACGACATGGCCCGCTACGACGCCGAAGCGCTGCTGCGCGAGGCGCGCGCCGACCGCCAGGCGATGATGACCTCGGGCAATGTCGCGATCGAACCGCGCCGCGACAACCTGCCGGCGTTCCGCCAGAACTCGCGCTTCACCTCGGCCGACTTCTTCCCGATGTTCCAGGTCCCGTTCCAGTACGGCGGCCCGTGGACCAGCAAGGACGATGCCGGCCGCACCCGCGTGGCGGTGATCGGCAAGCAGCTCAATCAGCGTCTGTTCGGCGGCGTCAACAGCGTCGGCAAATCGATCTGGGCCGACAACCAGGAACTGCGGGTGATCGGCGTGATCGACACCTGGCATCCGCAGCCTGGCTTTTACGATCTGAGCATGGAGCGCGGGTTCGGCGAAGCCGAGCAACTGTTCGTGCCGTTCAGTACTTCGCGCGATCTGAAGATGAGCCCGCAAGGCAGCATCAGCTGCTGGGACGACAGCTCGGCGCTGCCGGAAGGCAATCGCTCCTCCAACGCCAAATGCATCTGGATCCAGTACTGGGTCGAGTTGAACACCCCGGCCAAGGTCGCGGCCTACCGCCAGTATTTGAGCAACTACGCCGCGCAGCAACGCGCCTCCGGCAGCTACGAGCGTCCGACCGAGCCCAAGCTGGAAAGCGTGATGCAGTGGCTGGACTACAAGCGCGTGGTGCCCGCCGACGTGCGCTTGCAGATGTGGCTGGCGTTCGGCTTCCTGGCGGTCTGCTTGCTCAACACCGTGGGCCTGCTGTTGGCCAAGTTCCTGCGCCGCTCCGGCGAGATCGGCGTGCGCCGCGCGCTCGGCGCGACCCGCCGCGCGATCTTCGCCCAATGCCTGATCGAAGCCGGCACCATCGGCCTGGCCGGCGGCGTGCTCGGCTTGTTGCTGGCCCAGTTCGGCCTGTGGGCGGTGCGCCAGCAATCGGTCAGCTATGCCGCATTGGCCCGGCTCGACCCGGCCATGCTCGCCACCACCTTCGTTCTGGCCGTCGCCGCCAGCGTGCTCGCCGGTCTGCTGCCGGCCTGGCGCGCTTGCCAGGTCACGCCCGCCATCCAGCTCAAGAGTCAATGAGGCCCGAATGGACATCCGACCGATCCTGACCACTCTGCGCAGGCACAAGACCGCCGCCGCGCTGATCGTGTTCGAGGTCGCGCTGACCTGCGCGATCATCTGCAACGCCTTGTTCCTGATCCAGAACCGCATCGCCCGCCTCGACCGTCCCAGCGGCATGGTCGAAAACGAACTGGTGTCGGTGCGCATCACCGACATCAGCACCCGCGCCGACGCCGACGCGCTGACCCATACCGATCTGGCCGCGTTGCGCGCATTGCCCGGCGTGCGCTCGGTCGCCATCTCCAACCAGGTGCGCTACGGCGATTCGGCCTGGAACTCGGGCATCGGCCCCAACCCGAGCCAGCAGGTCGCCACCGCCGCCATCACCACGTTCTATGCCGACACCCACTTCATCGACACCGTCGGCGCCAAGCTGATCGCCGGGCGCAACTTCCGCGAGGACGAAATCGTCGCGGCCAACGAGCGGTTCAAGCCCAACGGACCCAACACCAAGGTCGCCATCATCACCAAGGCGCTGGCCGAGCAAGTCTTCCCAGGCAAGGACCCGCTCGGGCAGGTGTTCTACAACGGCGGCACCGTCGGCATCCGGGTGGTCGGCGTGGTCGAGCACCTGCTGCGGCCGAACGAGTTCGACGGCCCGGCGTCGGCCGACTACTCGGCGCTGTACCCGACCCGGGTGGATTACAACAGCGGTTTCTATCTGATCCGGGTGACCGATCCCGCGCAGCGCCAGCAGGTGTTGCAGGCCGCCGGGCAAGCGCTGTCCAAGAACGGGCCGCAACGCATCCTCAGCGAGCAGAACGACACCATCGAAGCGATGGCCGACAAGTTCCACCGCACCGACCGCTCGATGGTGTGGCTGCTCGGCGCGGTGTGCGTGGCGCTGCTGATCGTCACCGCGCTCGGCATCGTCGGCCTGGCCAGCTTCTGGGTGCAGCAGCGGACCAAGCAGATCGGCGTGCGCCGCGCGCTCGGCGCCACCCGCGGGCAGATCCTGCGCTACTTCCAGACCGAGAACTTCCTGCTCACCGGCATCGGCATCGCGCTCGGCATGGCGTTGGCGTTCGCGATCAATCTGGCGCTGATGAAGTACTACGAATTGCCGCGCCTGCCGGCGCTGTATCTGCCGCTGGGCGCGCTGTGCCTGTGGCTGCTCGGCCAGTTCGCGGTGTACGGCCCGGCCCGGCGCGCGGCGATGGTGCCGCCGGCCTTGGCCACGCGCTCGGCCTGATCCGAACGCGCAGCGGGCGGCGGCATCGCCGCCCGCACTGCCACCGATTCGACGCTCGCCGTATCCATTGACTCAAGTCCCGTCCGCGCACCGGACGGGACCGGGGCCTTGCGTCCCGCCCGATCGCCCACTTCCTCTCGGAGCCTGCCATGACTATTGCGTCCACGCACCGCCCCACCCGCTCGGTACTGCGCGTCGCCGCGCTCAGCGCCGCATTGTTCGGCGCGCTGTTGTCGCCGCTCGCACAAGCCGCCGAACCGGCGGCCACCGCGGCCCAGCCTGCATTGCCGGCCGACGTCGCCGCGCGTCTGCAGGCCTTCAACGATTTGATCGACGAACAGTGGCAAGGGCTGATGCGCGAGTTGCCCGAGCAGGCCAGCTTCTTCGGCGACTACCGCTACAACGATGCCTGGAGCGATTTCTCGCTGGCCGGCGCCAAGCGCCACGACCAGGCCACGCGCGCGATGCTGGCGCGGTTCAAGGCGGTGGACACGCGCGGGTTTCCGGAAGCGGATTTGCTCAACCACCGGCTGATGATCCGCTGGCTGGAAAGCGATCTGCGCGGCTATGCGCTGAAGACCAACGAGATGCCGCTGGATCAGTTCAACGGCACCCATCTGATTCTGACCATCCTGGTCAAGGCGTTTCCGTTCAACGACACCCGCCAGTACGACGATTACCTCAAGCGCCTGGGCGAGATCCCGCGCATCCTCGATCAAGTCACCCAGGCCGCGCGCCAGGGCGCCAAGGACGGCTTGATGCAGCCGCGCTACCTGCTGGAAAAGGTCGCCGCGCAATGCAACGCCATCGCCGAGGTATCGGCGCAGGACAGCGTGTTCGCCGCTTCGCTGAAGAACTTTCCCGACAGCGTGCCCGAAGCCGAGCGCGAGCGGCTGCGCAAGCAGATTCTGGCAGCTGTCGACCAACAAGTGCGGCCGGCGTATCGCCGCCTGGCCGAGTTCGTCGCCAAGGAATACGCGCCGCAGGGCCGCAGCGAATACGGCGTGTGGTCCTTGCCCGGCGGCGATGAACTGTATCGCCACGCGATCGAACAGTTCACCACCTCCTCGATGCCGCCCGAGCAGATCCACCAACTCGGCCTGAGCGAGGTCAAGCGGATCGAACAGGCCCAGAGCGAAATCGCCCGGCGCCTGGGTTACGCCGACCTCAAAGCCATGCGCGCCGCGGTCGCCGCCGATCCCAAGCGTCACGCCACCTCGCGCGAGCAGATGCTGGAGTTGTACCGCCAATACCTGGCGCAGATGGAAACCAAACTGCCGGAACTGTTCGGCACCCTGCCTGGCACCAAGGTGCAGGTGCAATCGGTGGAAGCCTGGCGCGAGAAGGAAGCCTCGGCCGCGCAGTACATGCCCGGCACGCCCGACGGCAAGCGCCCGGGCCTGATCACGGTCAACACCGGCGAGCCGGAAAAACGCCTGCTCACCACCATCGAAGCGGTGGCGTATCACGAAGGCGTGCCCGGCCATCATCTGCAACTGTCGATGGCGCGCGAACTGCCGGCGCTGCCGAAGTTCCGCACCCTGCTCGGCCAGATCGCCTTCATCGAAGGCTGGGGCCTGTACTCGGAAGACCTGGGCAAAGAGGTCGGTTTCTACCAAGACCCGTACAGCGACTTCGGCCGCCTGTCGCAGGAACTCATTCGCGCCAACCGCCTGGTGCTGGACACCGGCGTGCATCACAAGCGCTGGAGCCGCGAGCAGATGGTGCAGTGGATGCGCGATCACTCCGACATGGAAGAACCCAACATCCAGGCCGAGGCCGATCGCTACATCGCCTGGCCGGGGCAGGCGCTGGCCTACAAGATGGGCCAACTGAAGATCCGCGAACTGCGCGCGCGCGCCGAGTCCAAACTGGGCGCGCGCTTCGACCGGCGCGCGTTCCACGATCAGATCCTCGGCGGCGGCGCGCTGCCGCTGCGCGAACTGGAAACCCGGATCGACGCCTGGATCGCCACGGTCGGCGCTGCCGATGCCGACCGCGCACGCAGCCGGTAAGCGTCCGCCGACACGGGTTCGGCGCGCCTGCCGTGCGCGCGCCGAACCCTTCGGCCCGGCCGCTGCGGCATTCGCCGCACCGCGCCGCCGCTGGCATACTCGCCGGGTCGCGAACGCTCCGCTCGCCCCGCCTCTTTCCCTCGGTACCTTGATGCGCACGGTTCTGGTCATCGACGACAATCCCGCGGTCGGCACCGCGCTGGACCTGCTGTTCGGCTTGCGCGAGATCCAGGTGATCACCGCGCAATCGCCCGAGCAAGGCCTGGACCTGCTCGCGCGCGAAGACGTCGGCCTGGTGCTGCAGGACATGAACTTCACCGCCGACACCACTTCCGGCGAAGAAGGCGTGGCGCTGTTCCGGGCGATCCGCGCGCGCTATCCGGACCTGCCGATCATCCTGCTGACCGCCTGGACCCACCTGGACATCGCGGTGGATCTGGCCAAGGCCGGCGCCGCCGACTATCTGGCCAAGCCCTGGGACGATCAGAAACTGCTGGCCAGCGTGGAGAACCTGCTGGAACTGGCCGCCAGCACCCGCGAGGTCTCGCGCCTGCACGGCCAACGCCGCCGCGCCCATCGCGAACTGGAAGCGCGTTACGACCTGCGCGGGCTGGTGTTCGGCTCCGAACCGCTGGCGCGGGTGATCGAGCTGGCCTGCCATGTCGCGCGCGCCGACGTGCCGGTGCTGATCACCGGCCCCAACGGCGCGGGCAAGGAGAAGATCGCCGAGATCGTGCAAGCCAACTCCTCGGTCAAGGCCGGCCCGTTCGTGACCTTGAACTGCGGCGCGCTGCCGACCGAACTGATCGAAGCCGAATTGTTCGGCGCCGACGCCGGCGCCTACACCGGCGCCAACAAGATGCGCGAAGGCAAGTTCGAAGCCGCCGACGGCGGCACCTTGTTCCTCGACGAAATCGGCAACCTGCCGCTGGCCGGGCAAATGAAGCTGCTGCGGGTGCTGGAAACCGGCCGCTTCGAACGGCTCGGCTCCAACCGCGAGCGCCAGGTCAAAGTGCGGGTGATCAGCGCCACCAACGCCGACTTGCCGGCGATGATCCGCGACGGCCGTTTCCGCGAAGACCTGTACTACCGCCTCAACACCATCCAGATCGACGTGCCGCCGCTGGCCGATCGCCGCGACGACGTGTTGCCGCTGGCGCGCGCGTTCCTGCAAGACAATCCGCTCGCCGAGGGCAAGCGTTTGAGCGAGGACGCCGAGCGCGCCTTGCTCGCCCATGCCTGGCCCGGCAACGTGCGCGAGTTGCGCAACACCTTGCAGCGCGCCGCCTTGCTCGCGCGCGGCGACAGCATCGGCGCGGCCGATCTCGGCCTGCCCGCGGCGCCGGCCAGCGCGCCTGGCGCGGCCGCCGGCGAGGAACTGGACCGGGCCACCATCGAAGCCGCGCTCGATCGCGCCGGCGGCGTGTTGGCCCAGGCCGCGAGCGAACTGGGCTTGTCGCGTCAGGCGCTGTACCGGCGTCTGGAACGGCTCGGCATCAAGCGCGACTGAGGAGCGATCATGCGCCGCGTCCCCTTGAGTCTGGTGTTCGGCGCGATCGCGCTGGCCTACCTCGCGGTCGGCGCGGCGGCGACGCTGTGGTTGTCGCAACACCTGGCCCGGCCGTGGTGGGCGCTGGCGATCGTGCTGGCGGTGCTGGCGCCGCTGTTGATCTATCACGTGCAGCGCGCGTTCGCGCCGATGCACTCGCTGTTCCGCGCGCTGACCGGATCGGTGGCCAGTTACCGCGACGGCGATTATTCGATCAGCTTCCACTGGCCGGGCAAAGGCGATCTGGGCGAGCTGGTCGCCAGCCACAACCGCCTGGGCGACACCTTGCGCGAGCAACGCCTGAGCCTGGTCCAGCGCGAGCTGCTGCTCGACACGATGGTGCAGAACACGCCGGTGGCGATGCTGCTGATCGATCCGTCGCGGCGCATCGTTCACGGCAACCTGGCCGCGCGCAAGATGCTCGGCGAGGGCAAGCGCCTGGAAGGTCAGGACTTCGACGAACTCATGCGCAGCGCGCCGGCGCCGATGCAGGACGCTTTCGAACGCGGCGGCGACGGCATGTTCAGCATCGGCGACGTCGAGGACGAAGGCATCTATCACCTGTCGCGACGGGTGTTCCGCCTCAACGGCCGCGCCCATGAACTGGTGCTGCTGCGCGAACTCACCTCCGAGCTGCGCCGGCAGGAAGTGCAGACCTGGAAGAAAGTGATCCGGGTGATCAGCCACGAGCTCAACAACTCGCTGGCGCCGATCGCCTCGCTGGCGCATTCCGGCGCCGAACTGGTGCGCCGCGGCCAGTACGAAAAACTGCCGACCGCGCTCAACACCATCGAAGACCGCGCGCGCCACCTGGAAGGCTTCATCCGCGACTACGCGCGTTTCGCCAAATTGCCGGCGCCGCGGCTGGAGCCGATCGAGTGGTCGCGGTTCGTCGAGCAGTTGCGCAGCCAGGTCCATTTCGCCTTCGAAGGCGAGCACAGCGAAGCGATCGCGCGGGTCGACGTGGCCCAGCTCGAACAGTGCCTGATCAATCTGCTCAAGAACGCGCACGAGTCCGGTTCGGCGGCCGATGAGGTGCGCCTGCAACTGCGCCGGATCCAGGAAGGCTGGCGGATCGACATCCTCGACCGCGGCACCGGCATGAACGAGGCGGTGCTGGCCAACGCGCTGCTGCCGTTCTATTCGACCAAGCGCAACGGCACCGGCCTGGGCCTGGCCTTGGCCCGCGAAATCGCCGAGGCCCACGGCGGCCGCATCGCCCTGCTCAATCGCGAAGGCGGCGGGCTGTGCGTGTCGATGGTGCTGCCGGACTGAACCGCGTCCGGCGCGCTTCGCGTCGGCCCGAGCGGATCGGCGTTTAGCGAACCACGTCGGAATCTTCGTCGTTCATCGACTCGATTCGCGAACCCGCGCATGTTCTGCCGACTGCGCTTGAGCGAGTCTCGCGCAGCGAACGCAGCGCATCCAATCCTGGCTCGAAAAAAAGTAGGGTGATTCGCCTCGTGGGTCGTTTCTAGCCAGGACGCGCGCGCATCGCGACGTTCGCGTTCGCTAAATCGAGTTCGTTTTCCAACCAATGGAAGAGGAGTTTCGCCAATGCTTCGCACACCTACGCTTTTGGCTGCCGGTCTAATGGCATTTCTCGCCAGTTTCGGCGCGAGCGCAGCGCGCAATGTGGTGTTCTTAAACAATCCTTCGCCGCAAGACGTGAAAGACATCGGCAAATACACGGTCAAGAGCACCGGCAAGCCGTTCTTTTCCGATCTGGTGCTGTTCGCCGCCAACATCAACGGCAGCACGCCCAACACGCCGGTGCTGTACTACAACGCCGAGATGACCGCGATCTTGAAAGACAACATCGACGCGGTCCGCCAGTTGCAGAACAAGGGCATCAAGGTCCAGATCTCGTACCTGGGCAATCATCAGAACGCGGGCTGGTCGTGCAACATGACCGCCAAGACCGCGGCCAAGCTGGGCGATGCGATGGTCGCCGAAGTGGTCAAGTACGGGCTCGACGGCATCGACGTCGACGACGAATACTCCACCTGCTCGGGCAGCGCGAGTTCGTTCTACGCGGTACTGAAAGCGATCCGCGCCAATCCGTATTTTTCCGGCAAGACCCTGAGCAAGGCGTTGTGGTCGGACTCGACCTATTTCAAAGCGCCCTACAACGCGGCCACTCAGCTGACCGAAGGCTATGAGATGACCTACGGCGGCAGCGTCAGTTACCTGACCAAGTACGTCGGCTACGGCATGGCCAAGAGCAATCTGTTCCTAGGCATCTCGCCGGAATTCAGCTCGGCCTCGCAAGCCGGCACCATCGCCAAGAGCGTCGCCGACAACGGCTACCAGGGCGTGATGATCTGGGCGCCGAACGCGTTCTTGAACACCACCACGGCCGCGCAGTACTACACCAGCATCGTCAAGTCGCAGGCCGGTTCGACCGAGTCGGTGGAGTACGTTCCGTAAGGATGCGAACGCGCGCTAGCCGTTGAGCCGCGCGCGGATCCGGGAAGCCATTCGGCTTCCCGGATTTTTCATGCGTTCGCTCAACCTTGCGGCTTTTCTCTTTTGAGCGGACGCTTCCAGCCTTCCACCGTCGACTGCCGCGCGCGGCCGATGGTCAACTCGCCCGCCGGCGCTGGCCGGGTGATGGTCGAACCGGCGGCGATGGTCGCGTCCTTGCCGATGGTCACCGGCGCCACCAGCGAAGAGTTGGAACCGATGAAGGCGCCGTCCTCGATCGTGGTGACCGACTTGTTCACGCCGTCGTAGTTGCAGGTGATGGTGCCCGCGCCGACGTTGACGCCGGCGCCGATCACCGCATCGCCCAGGTAGGTCAGGTGATTGGCCTTGCTGCCCACGCCGACGCGCGCGTTCTTGGTCTCGACGAAGTTGCCCACGTGCGCGCCGTCGGCGAGCACGGTGCCCGGACGCAGGCGCGAATACGGGCCGATCTGCGCCGCGCCTTCGACCACCACGCCGTCGAGATCGCAATGCGCGCGAACCACGGTGCCGGCGCCGAGCTTGACGTCCTTGAGCCGGCAGAAGGGGCCGACGATCACGCCGTCGCCGAGTTCGACCGTGCCTTCCAGGATCACGTCGACATCGATTTCGACATCGCGGCCGACCTGCACGGTGCCGCGCAGATCGAAGCGCGAGGGATCGGCCAGACGCGCGCCCTGCACGCACACCGCGCGCGCGGCGCGGCGCTGATAGGCGCGTTCGAGCTGAGCGAGCTGCCAGGGATCGTTGGCGCCTTCGACTTCGATCGGATCGTCGACGTGGACCATCTCCGCCGCGCTGTATTCGGCGGCGGCCGAGGCGAACACGTCGGTGAGGTAGTACTCGCCCTGGGCGTTGTCGTTGCCCAGATGCTCCAACCAGCGCCGCAGCGGTTCGCCGTCGGCGACCAGGATGCCGGTGTTGACGGTGCGGATCTCGCGTTGTTCCTGATCGGCGTCCTTGTGCTCGACGATGCGCCCGACCCGGCCTTCCGGATCGCGCACGATGCGGCCGTAACCGGTGGGATCGTCCAGGTCGGCCACCAACACCCCGAGCCGCCCGGGCGATGCCAACAGACGTTGCAGCGTATCGGCCGCGATCAGCGGCACGTCGCCGTACAGCACCAGCACCCGCGCGTCCTGCGGCACGTCCGGCATCGCCTGCTGGACCGCGTGGCCGGTGCCCAGGCGCTGGGCCTGTTCGGACCAATGCAGATCCGACTGACCTGCGAAGGCCTGCCGCACTTGTTCGCCGCCGTGGCCGTAGACCACGTGGATGCCGGCCGGATTCAGCGCGCGCGCGGTTTCGATCACGTGTCCCAGCATCGGCCGGCCGGCGATCTTCTGCAGCACCTTGGCCGTCGCCGACTTCATGCGCTTGCCTTCGCCGGCAGCGAGGATGACGACGTGCAGCGGGTTCATCGACTCATGAGCCATGTATGAAATCTTCCTTACTTTCGATTGACGTGGATCCCCCGTCTGGGCCGAATCTTAGCAACTGCCCCCGTCGAAACGGTGCATGACGGCCGAGCGCACGGACCGATCGCGGCGGCGGACACGCTATCGCCGGTTCGGACCGGGCCGGCGAGGCGGCGACGGCCTCGCGCCGATGCCGGCGGGCGTCGCGGTGCGTCGACGCGGACCGGTCCGCGCGTCCGTTTCCGCCGCGGGCCGGTGGCCTAGAATGCCGGCATGCTCCCCCGCCCAGCCCCGCGCCATCGCGTGCGTCGTCCACCCGCGTCCCGGCCGGCACGCGCATGAGCCTGACCCGGCAAAGCCGCGACTACCTGCTGATCGGCGCGCTGCAGTACTTCGTCGATTGGGGCGCGATGGTCGGCCTGAGCCACCTGGGCATGCCGGTGGAGGCAGCCAATCTGGCCGGCCGCATCAGCGGCGCGTTGCTGGGGTTCTGGCTCAACGGCCGCTTCACCTTCGCCGGCGACGACACCCGGGTCGGCCGCCGTCAGTTCGCCCGCTTCGCGCTGATGTGGATCGCGACGACCATCGTCAGCACCTGGGCGATCAGCCTGGTCAACGACCGCGCGGGACTGCAATGGACCTGGGCGGCCAAGCCGGTGATCGAAGTGGTCCTGGGCGTCGCCGGTTTTCTGGCGTCGCGGCATTGGGTGTATCGGCGCTGAGGTGGCGACCGGGCTAGCGCCGAGCGCTGCGAGGCTGCCGATGGCTCCGCCCGAAACGAAAAACGCCGGCGCGAGGCCGGCGTTTTCGTAAGCGGCGTACAGCGGCCGGCTTAGTGCTTCATGTTCTTGCGCAGACGCTCCAGCGCCTGCAGCTGCGCCATCGCTTCGGCGAGCTTGGCCTGGGCCTCGGCGATGTCCATCTGCGGACCGCGGTTGGCCAGCGCGCGCTCGGCTTCTTCCTTGGCCGCGCGCACGGCGGCTTCGTCGATGTCCTGGGCGCGGATCGCGGTGTCGGCCAGCACGGTCACCACCTGCGGCTGCACTTCCAGGATGCCGCCGGACACGGCGAAATCCAGGTGATCGCCGTTGGGCAGGGTCACCACGACCTTGCCGGGCTTGAGCCGGGTGATCAGCGGCGCATGGCGCGGCGCGATACCGAGTTCGCCGATCTCGCCGGTGGCCACGAGCAGCGTCGCCTCGCCGTGGAAGATTTCTTCCTCGGCGCTGACGATGTCGCAACGGAAGGTGGTTGCCATATAAAAACGCCTCTATTCATTGTCCCCCTCTCCCGCGCGCGGGAGAGGGAAGGGGTGAGGACACACGGGGTCAGAGCGCGAACGTCACTGCCGATGAATCGAGCGACAGCGCCCCAACCTACCCTCTCCCGCGCCGCGGGAGAGGGAACCGTGGGTTTAGCCCACGCCCATCTTCTTGGCCTTCTCGACCGCTTCTTCGATGCTGCCGACCATGTAGAACGCCTGCTCCGGCAGGTGATCGTATTCGCCGTCGCAGATGCCCTTGAAGCCGCGGATGGTTTCCTTCAGCGACACGTACTTGCCCGGCGCGCCGGTGAACACTTCGGCGACGTGGAACGGCTGCGAGAAGAAGCGCTCGATCTTGCGGGCGCGGGCCACGGCGGTCTTGTCTTCTTCCGACAGTTCGTCCATGCCCAGGATCGCGATGATGTCCTTGAGCTCCTTGTACTTTTGCAAGGTGGCCTGGACGCGGCGCGCGGTGTCGTAGTGCTCGGCGCCGACCACGTTCGGGTCGAGCTGACGCGAGGTGGAGTCGAGCGGATCGACCGCCGGGTAGATACCCAGCGAAGCGATGTTACGGCTCAACACGACGGTGGCGTCGAGGTGGGCGAAGGTGGTCGCCGGCGACGGGTCGGTCAGGTCGTCCGCGGGCACGTACACGGCCTGGATCGAGGTGATCGAGCCGGTCTTGGTCGAGGTGATGCGCTCCTGCAGCACGCCCATTTCTTCGGCCAGCGTGGGCTGGTAGCCCACCGCCGACGGCATGCGGCCCAGCAGCGCCGACACTTCGGTACCGGCCAGGGTGTAGCGGTAGATGTTGTCGACGAAGAACAGCACGTCGCGGCCCTTGCCGTTGGCGTCCTTTTCGTCGCGGAAGTACTCGGCCATGGTCAGACCGGTCAGGGCCACGCGCAGACGGTTGCCCGGCGGCTCGTTCATCTGGCCGTACACCATCGCCACCTTCGACTTCGACAGGTCGTCCTGCACGATGACGTTGGCGTCGGACATTTCGTGATAGAAGTCGTTGCCTTCGCGGGTACGCTCGCCCACGCCGGCGAACACCGACAGACCCGAGTGCTGGGTCGCGATGTTGTTGATCAGCTCGAGCATGTTGACGGTCTTGCCCACGCCGGCGCCGCCGAACAGGCCGACCTTACCGCCCTTGGCGAAGGGGCACATCAGGTCGATGACCTTGATGCCGGTTTCCAGCAGCTCGTTGCCCGAGGACTGATCGGCGTAGTCGGGGGCCGGACGGTGGATTTCCCACTGTTCCTGGGTCTCGACCGGGCCGCGTTCGTCGATCGGCTCGCCGAGCACGTTCATGATGCGGCCCAGGGTGCCGGTGCCGACCGGCACGGCGACCGGACGACCGGTGTTGGTCGCGACCAGGTTGCGCTTGAGGCCGTCGGTGGAGCCCAGCGCGATCGCGCGGACGATGCCGTCGCCGAGCTGCTGCTGCACTTCGAGGGTGATGGCGGTGTTTTCGACCTTCAACGCGTCGTACACGCGCGGCACGGACTCGCGCGCGAACTCGACGTCGACGACCGCACCGATGATCTGAACGATCTTGCCCTGGCTGCTCATCTTTGATTCCTCAGTAACTTTCAAATGCTGCTGGTGGTCGCAGGCCCCTGGCCGCGCCCACCGGATGGATTAGACCGCCGCGGCGCCGCCGACGATTTCGGAGATTTCCTGGGTGATCGCGGCCTGGCGGGCCTTGTTGTAGACCAGGTTCAAGGTGCCGATCAGCTTGGTCGCGTTGTCGCTGGCCGACTTCATCGCGACCATGCGCGCGGCATGCTCGGAGGCCACGTTCTCCAACACCGCCTGGTACACCAGCGACTCGATGTAACGGGTCAGCACGTGATCGAGCACGGTCTGCGCATCGGGTTCGTAGATGTAGTCCCAGTCGTGCTTGGCGACCTGGGTTTCCGGCGCCGGCAGCGGCAGCAGCTGATCGAACGCCGCGCGCTGGGTCATGGTGTTGACGAAGTCGTTGTAGCAGACGAACACGCGATTGATGTTGCCGGCGCTGTAGGCGTCCAGCATCACCTTGATCACGCCGACCAGTTGCTCGACATGCGGCTGGTCGCCCAGGTGGGTGACCGAGGCCAGCATGTTGACCTTGATGCGGCGGAAGAACACCGAAGCCTTCTGGCCGATGGTGACCACGTCGATCTCGACGCCCTGCTCCTGCCACTTGCGGAACTCGCCGAGCAGCTTGCGGAACATGTTGTTGTTCAGACCGCCGGCCAGGCCGCGGTCGGACGACACGATCACGTAGCCGACGCGCTTGATGTCCTTGCGCTCGACCATGTACGGATGCCGGTAGTCGGCGTTGGCCTGGGCCAAGTGACCGATCACCTGCTTGATCACGCGCGCGTACGGGCGCGAGGTCTTCATCCGATCCTGCGCCTTGCGGATCTTGGAAGCCGAGACCATTTCGAGCGCGCGCGTCACCTTGCGGGTGTTCTGCACGCTCTTGATCTTGGTTTTGATTTCTCTGCCGCCGGCCATTACTCGCTCCGCTCGTGGAATTGGGGATTCGGGATTCGGGACTCTTCAGAGCGGGGATCGCGACCGGCTGCGCCGTACCGCGAACCCCGACTGCCGAATCCCGGCCTTGATCACCAGGTCCCGGTCTGCTTGAACTCTTCGATGCCCTTCTTGAAGGCGCCTTCGATGTCGTCGTTCCAGTTGCCGGTCGAATTGACGGTGTTGACCAGCTCGCCGGCGTTGTTGACGAAATGCGCGTGCAGCGCTTCTTCGAACGCACCGATCTTGGCCACCGGCACGTCGTCCATGTAGCCCTTGTCGACCGCGTAGATCGACAGCGACTGCAGCGCGATCGGCATCGGCGCGTACTGCTTCTGCTTCATCAGCTCGGTCACGCGCTGACCGCGCTCGAGCTGCTTGCGGGTGGATTCGTCCAGGTCCGAAGCGAACTGCGCGAACGCAGCCAGCTCGCGGTACTGCGCCAGGGCGATACGGATGCCGCCGGACAGCTTCTTGACGATCTTGGTCTGAGCGGCGCCGCCGACGCGCGACACCGAGATACCGGCGTTCACGGCCGGGCGGATGCCGGCGTTGAACAGGTCGGTTTCCAGGAAGATCTGGCCGTCGGTGATCGAAATCACGTTGGTCGGAACGAACGCGGACACGTCGCCGGCCTGGGTTTCGATGATCGGCAGCGCGGTCAGCGAACCGGTCTTGCCCTTGACTTCGCCGTTGGTGAACTTCTCGACGTAGTCCTCGTTGACGCGCGCGGCGCGTTCGAGCAGACGGCTGTGCAGATAGAACACGTCGCCCGGGTAAGCTTCGCGGCCCGGCGGACGGCGCAGCAGCAGCGAGATCTGGCGGTAGGCCACGGCCTGCTTGGACAGATCGTCGTACACGATCAGCGCGTCTTCGCCGCGGTCGAGGAAGAACTCGCCCATGGTGCAGCCCGAGTAGGCGCTGATGTACTGCATCGCGGCCGATTCCGACGCGGTCGCGGCGACCACGATGGTGTGGGCGAGCGCGCCGTTTTCTTCCAGCTTGCGCACCACGTTGGCGATCGAGCTGGCCTTCTGGCCGATCGCGACGTAGATGCACTTAATGCCGGTGCCCTTCTGGTTGATGATCGCGTCGATCGCCATCGCGGTCTTGCCGGTCTGACGGTCGCCGATGATCAGCTCGCGCTGGCCGCGGCCGATCGGGATCATCGCGTCGACGGTCTTGTAACCGGTCTGCACCGGCTGATCGACCGACTTGCGCCACAACACACCCGGGGCGACGCGCTCGACCGGAGCGGTCAGGGTCGCGGCGATCGGACCCTTGCCATCGATCGGCTCGCCGAGCGCGTTGACCACGCGGCCGAGCAGTTCGCGGCCGACCGGCACTTCCAGGATGCGGCCGGTGGTCTTGGCGATGTCGCCTTCGCCGAGGTGTTCGTAATCGCCCAGGACCACGGCGCCGACCGAGTCGCGCTCCAGGTTCAGCGCGAGCGCGAAGGTGTTGTTCGGCAGTTCGATCATTTCGCCCTGCATCACGTCAGCCAGGCCGTGGATGCGCACGATGCCGTCGGCGACCGAGGTGACGGTGCCTTCGTTGCGCGCTTCGGCGGCCAGCTTGACCTTCTCGATGCGGGTCTTGATCAGTTCACTGATTTCGGACGGGTTGAGCTGGGTGCTTGCCATTGTCGTTTCCTTGGTCCTGCATCGCGATGGGGCGACGCGCGGGTGCTTTCTTTATGTCGGGACTGGAGCTTGGCGGTTCGGGTTTCGCGGAAGCGTTGGCCTGCGAAGCCGAATTGCGAATCTCGAATCCCTGCTTTAACCGGCCAACGCCGTCTGCAGGCGCGCGAGCTTGCCCTTGAGCGAGCCGTCGATCACCACGTCGCCCGCGTCGATCACCGCGCCGCCGATCAGCGAGGCGTCCACCGCCGTCTCGACTTCGACCTGGCGGCCGAAGCGCTTGACCAGCGCGGCCTTGATCGCATCGAGTTCGGCCGCGGGCAGATCGCTGGCGGAGGTGACCTTGGCCTTGACCACGCGGTCGGCTTCGGCGCGCAGTTCTTCGAACATGCCGGAGATTTCCGGCAGCAGCGACAGACGGCGGTTGTCGGCCAGCAGCGCCAGGAAGCGCTGCACGGACTCGTCGGCGCCGTCGTTGGCGACCAGGGCGACGGCGTCGCCGGAGGTCAGCTGCGGATGTCCGAGCAGCGACTGCACCTGCGGATCGCCCGCCACGCGCGCCGAGAAGGCGAGCGCGTGCGACCAATCGCTGGAGCGGCCGGCATCGCGCGCCAGCGCGAATGCGGCGCGGGCGTACGGACGGGCGAGGGTGAGGTTCTGGCTCATCGCGTTGGGCTATCCGATCAGATTTCTGCGGCCAGCTCGTCGAGCAGCGCCTTGTGGGCGTTGGCGTCGATTTCGCGCTTGAGCAGCTTCTCGGCGCCGGTCACGGCCAGCGCGGACACCTGCTTGCGCAGATCCTCGCGGGCGCGGTCGGACGCCGCGGCGATTTCGGCATCGGCCAGCGCCTTCAGACGCGTGCCTTCGACCATCGCATCGGTCTTGGCCTGATCGACGATCTGATTGCCGCGCTGATGGGCCTGTTCGATGACCTCATTGGCCTTGGTACGGGCTTCGCGCACGATTTCATCCGCCTGCGCCTTGGCCTGCTGGATGAGCACTTCGGCGCCTTCGGCGTTCGCCAAACCTTCGGCGATCTTCTTCTGGCGCGCTTCGATCGCTGCGTTCAGCGGCGGCCAAATGAACTTCATCGTGAACCATACCAGGATCGCGAAGGAGAGCATCTGACCGAAGAAAGTCATGTTGGGATTCATGACGGGTCCTCGACGTTACTTACGTTGGGCCGACGATTGCCGGCCCGGATTGCCGAGTCGCGCCCCGAGAGGCGCGGCTCTGCCTGATCAGCCGGCGGCGCCAGCGAGCTTGACGGCTTCGATCAGCGGGTTGGCGAACGCGAAGAACAGAGCGACGGCGAGGCCGATGATGAACGCGGCGTCGATCAGACCGGCGAGCAGGAACATACGGCCCTGCAGCATCGGCACCAGTTCCGGCTGACGCGCGGCGGATTCGAGGAACTTCGAACCCATGATCGCGATGCCCAAGCAAGCGCCCAGCGCGCCGAGGCCGATGATGATGCCGATCGCGATCGCGGTCAGACCCTGAACGTTGGCGATGAACTCCATGGTGCTTCTCCTGGTAGAGGTAGTGCTAAACGGTGAAGGGAAATCGAATTAGGTAAAACGGGAATTGGGTAACAGCGGGTGACGCGGCTTGAATCAATGGCTTTCGCGGGCGCCTGCGATGTAGACGACCGTGAGGATCATGAAGATGAAGGCCTGCAGCAGAATGATCAGGATGTGGAAGATCGCCCACGCTGCGTTGGCGAGCACGCCCGGCACGAAGGTGTAGATGCTTCCCAGCAGGCCGGCGATGAGCATGAACACCAGCTCGCCGCCGTACATGTTGCCGAACAGTCGCATCGCCAGCGAAACCGGCTTGACCAGCCACTCGATGACGTTCATGACCAGATTCACCGGCACCAGCACGATCTTCATCACGCCGTGCGCGTGGAACGGCGCGGTCATCAGTTCCTTGCCGAAACCGCCGACGCCCTTGGCCGAGATCGCGTGGCCGATCAGGATGAAGAACACCGAGACCGACAGCGCGAAGGTGGTGTTGAGATCGGCGGTGGGGACCGCGCGGAAATAGGTGTGGTGCGCGGCTTCCGCGCCTTGCGTGGTGTGCACCAGCCAGCCGAACAGATCCAGCGGCAGCAGGTCCATCGTGTTCATGAACACGACCCACATGAAGATGGTCAGCGCCAGCGGCGTCACCGAACGGCGGTCGCCGTGGAAGGTGTCTTTGACCTGTCCGTCGATGAACTCGAGGATGATCTCGACGAACGCCTGACCCTTGCTGGGAACGCCCGCCGTCGCCTTGCGCGCGGCCAGGCCGAACCAAAGGATGAACAGCAAGCCGAGCACCAACGCCACGATCCACGAGTCGAAGTTGAACTTCGACAATGCATCGCTGCCAAAGACCTCACTGGTGTTGTGGGTCAAATGGTGCTTGATGTATTCGTTCAGGCCGCCCGAACCGGTCTGTTCACTCACGAAAGACACCTTATCGTTTCAAAAGATTGGCCAGTACGAAGGCCAGCGTCGCCGCCAGCAATCCCACCAGCATTGGTAGCGGCGGTAGATGCCACCGGGTCATGCCGAGCCCGAATATCATCAGTACCGCCACCCACTTGAATATGACTCCGACCCACAACCGTCCCATTGCCATCCCGGCCGGTTGTACGCCTCCCCCCAGTGCCATCCTGGCCGCCACGAGGCTGCCAGCCACCGCGGCCCCACCGCCGACCGCCGCCGCCAGCGCGAACTTCGCGCCGAGGGAGAGGAAGGCCAGTGCCGCCAGCGCGGTTGCGCCGGCTTGCCAGGCAATCGCGCGCGACGCTAGCCGGCGGCCTGCGGACATTGGATCGTGCACGCGGGTCTCGTCGGTCTGGGGTTGGCGCAAAGCGCCCGGTAGAGCCGCAAAAGTATAGAACGCGGGCGACTTTGCGGCAACCGGCGACAGTCACGGGACTGCCATAGGCGCTGTGTTGCATTGCCGCGGCCGCGTTCGTCTGACTTTTCATGCCTGCGACTATGCGGTCCAGCGCTAGTGCGTTGAATTACCTGGCAGGTAAGCAACGCCGCGCCGAGGCGCCTGGCCATAGCTGAAGGCTATCGAACCGGTTGTAAGGTTCGATTTGATTTCTCCCCAGGACGGCGTATGTTGAGAATCATTCTCATCCAGGCCATCCCCATGCGCAAGACTCTCAGCTTCGCCGGCGTGCACTTCACCGTCGCCTTCCTGGTCGGCTATCTGATGACCGGCAGCATCTGGGTCGGCGGCGCCCTGGCTCTGGTCGAACCGGCCTGCAACACGGTCGCGTTCCATCTGCATGAAAAGGTGTGGAAACGCATCGAACGCCGCCGCGCCGAGGCCGCCCGCGACGGTTCAGCCAATTCGGGTAGCGCGCTGGCGACTTGATCGAAATCTTTGACCGATTGCGGAACCTTTTCCGCAACGGCCGGTCAGTATCAACGAACGCCCGCCGCCACTCTCTCCTCGTCAATGGCAAAAGCAGCGGTGGGCACCCCGAAGCCCCGGCATGACCCGCCGGGGCTTCGCCTTTTGTGACCGAGTTTGCGTTTTTGGCCGTCCCTACTTTGCCGTATCGGCCGCTCCCGTTTTTTTCACGATCACTGCACCGCGGCGACGTCATTCATGTACGCACCAGTACATGAACTGTGCTGCATTCCCCCGCATTGGAGTGATCTTGTGACTTTCAGACTTCTTCCGTTAACGCTCGCGCTGGCCGCGGCGTGCGCTGCGTTCGCACTGCCCGCGCACGCCGAAGACGATCGATTCACCGTGCGCCTGGGCGCGATGTCGGTCGACACCAGCGGCGAGCTCAGCGCCGGCACCACCTTCCAGGGCCAGCCGTACCGCTTCAGCCAGGACTTCGATTTCGGCAGCAAGGAAACCGTGCCGCGCATCGAAGGCCTGTTCCGTTTCAGCGAGCGCAACCGCCTGCTGTTCAACTACTGGAGCTACGACAAGAGCAAGCGCGCCACGTTGAGCGACAACATCTCCTTCGACGACACCACCATTCCCGCCGGCAGCTTCGCCCAGGCCAAGACCAAGTTCGAACTGGCCAGCGTGATGTACGACTACGCGGTGGTGGAAACCGACACGGTCAGTTGGGGCCTGCAAATCGGCGTGGAATACGCCAAGTTGGAAGGCAAGCTCAACGCCGAGGCCGGCACCAGCAGCTACCGCACCAGTTCCAGCGAAGACGGCTACGCGCCGGTGGTCGGCTCGCGCCTGACCTTGTCGCCGAACGATCACTGGCGTTTCGTCGTGCAGGGCCAGTACCTGGACGCGGGCTGGGGCGATTTCGGCGACTACAAGGGCGACATCAGCCGCGCCAACGCGCTGGTGGAATACCGCTTCACCGAGAGCTTCGGCGTGTTCGCCGGCTACGACTGGTTCAAGATCGACGCCCGCCGCGGCGGACGCGACGGCGTGATCGGCCTGGATCAGCGCTTCAAGGGGCCGATGGCGGGCGTGACGTTCTCGTTCTGATTTACCAGGCCGCCGCCTGTGCGCAGGCGGCGGCTCTGCGAAGTACGAAAGACCTTACCGCGCCGTAGCCGTGGTACGTCGGCGCCGAAGCACTCGATCTGGTTGCGCGAATCCCGGTTTCGCGCACCTCTTCGTCAAGGCGAACAAGCCGTTCGTTTTCCTTTCTGCCCCTTGGGCGGCGGCGGTGGCGGCGGAGTGCCCAGCCAATTCAAACGCCCGGGAATCTCGATCCGCTGGCCCACATGGCGGCGGATCGCCTCAAGTTGATCGTCCTTGAGGCCGGCCCACCCCTGCCCGAGATCGCGGGCATGCGCGCAGTACTCCAGTGAAGCGGTCCGCTCGCGGCCTTGCACGAACACCAAATAGTCGTGCCCGATCGTCACCTCAAGACCGCAGCCCCAGTTGGGGGAGTACAAGGTCGAAACGGCGCGCATGTCGCCTTTCAAGCGTTCGATCACCACGAACTTGGCGCGCACGGCCGTGGCGCCCGCGTCACGCGCGGATTCCGCTCGACGCGCGGAGTCCGCCACGGTTTCCGCCGAAGTCACCCGCACCCTGGCCACGGCGGCGGATTGCGTTACCAATCCCTGCAAACCGCCCTCAACCTCCGGGCAAGAGCAGGCCAGAACGCTGCCTGGCACTAAGGCCAAAACCAACCAGCAGGCCCGTGCGAGCTTCACTTCTTCTTGGGAATGTACAAATCGGTGATGGTGCCGTCGAACACCTCCGCCGCCATGCCGACCGATTCGCTCAAGGTCGGGTGCGGGTGGATGGTGTGGCCGATGTCGGCGACTTCGCAGCCCATTTCGATGGCCAGGCCGATCTCGGCGATCAAGTCGCCCGCGTGCACGCCGACGATGCCGCCGCCGACGATGCGGTGGGTGGCTTCGTCGAAGATCAGCTTGGTGAAGCCCTCGGTACGGCCCAGGCCGATGGCGCGGCCGCTGGCGGCCCAGGGGAATTTGCCGATGCCGACCTTCAGGCCCTTGGCCTTGGCTTCGGTTTCGGTGACGCCGACCCAGGCGATTTCCGGATCGGTGTAGGCCACCGACGGAATCACCCGCGCGACCCATTCCTTCTTCTCGCCGGCGGCGACTTCAGCCGCGAGCTTGCCCTCGTGAGTGGCCTTGTGCGCGAGCATCGGGTTACCGACCAGATCGCCGATGGCGAAGATGTGCGGCACGTTGGTGCGCATCTGCCGGTCGGCGGGGATGAAGCCGCGATCGGTGACCTGCACGCCGGCCTTGTCGGCGCCGATCTTGCCGCCGTTGGGCGCGCGGCCCACCGCGACCAGCACACGGTCGTAGACCTGCGCTTCGGGCGCCTTTTCGCCTTCGAAGTTGACCTTGATGCCTTCCTTCAACGCTTCGGTGCCGGCGGCCTTGGTCTTCAGATACACCGCCACGCCTTGTTTCTTCAGGCGGTCGGCGAGCGGCTTGACCAGATCCGGGTCGGCGCCCGGCATCAGTTGGTCCATGAACTCGACCACGGTGACTTCGCTGCCGAGCGCGCGGTACACGGTGGCCATTTCCAGGCCGATGATGCCGCCGCCGACGACCAGCAATTTCTTCGGGATGTCGGCCAGCTCCAGCGCGTCGGTGGAATCCATCACGCGCTTGTCGTCCCACGGGAAGCCCGGCAGCTTCACCGCCTGCGAACCGGCGGCGATGATGCATTGCTCGAAGCGGATCAGCTGGGTGCCGTTGTCGCCGGTCACTTCCAGTTCGTTGGCCGAAACGAAGGTGCCGGTGCCGGCGACCACGCGCACCTTGCGCTGCTTGGCCATGCCGGCCAGGCCCTTGGTCAGTTGGCCGACGACTTTTTCCTTGTACTTGCGCAGCGCGTCCAGATCGATGCTGGGCTTGGCGAAGCTGACGCCGTAGTCGCTGGCGTGTTCGGCCTCGTCGATCACCGCGGCGGCGTGCAGCAGCGCCTTGGACGGGATGCAACCGACGTTGAGGCAGACGCCGCCGAGGCTGGCGTAGCGTTCGACCAGCACGGTGTCCAGGCCGAGATCGGCCGAGCGGAACGCGGCGGTGTAGCCGCCGGGGCCGGAGCCGAGCACCAGCATGCGGCATTCGACGTCGGCTTTGCGGCCGCTGGAAGCGGCGGCGGCCGGCGCATTCGCCGGTGCGGGGGAAGACTGGGATGCGGGCGCGGCGGCCGGCGTGCCCTCACCCGCCGCGCGCGGCGCGGCGACCTCTGCCGCGGGCGGGGAAGGTGCTTTGGTTTCGCTGGCGCCGGCAGCTTCGCCGGCGGCTTCTAGGATCGCGATCACCGCGCCCTCGGACACCTTGTCGCCGAGCTTGACGTTGAGCGACTTGACCACGCCGTCGGCCGAGGACGGCACTTCCATCGTCGCCTTGTCCGATTCCAGCGTGACCAGCCCTTGATCCTTCTTGACCGTGTCGCCGACCGCGACCAACAACTCGATGACCGGTACGTCGTCGTAACCGCCGATGTCGGGAACCTTTACTTCAATGCTGCTGGCCATCGCGCTGCGTCCTCTTCGAATCTGGTGCGGACGCGTGGGCGTCCGCCATGGGGGCGCACGGCCGGGCCGTGCGTTCGGCGCCCGCCGCGACGGCCGGCGCCTGCGATACCGCACCGCGCGCGCATCGGCGCGCGCGGATCAACGCTCAGGCCGGCGGCGCGGCGGCTTCGGCCAATTGCTTGTCCAGCTCATCCAGCGATTCGCCCAACGCGCGCCAACGGCGCTCGCGCTTGGCGGCGCTTTCGTTGGACGCTTCGATCATCAGGCCGACCTGCTCCATCAGCGTCTCGCCGACGCCGCAATCCGGACGCGCGCCGCTGACGCGCAAGCCGTCGACCACGAACAACAATTGATCCTTGTCCTGGAACTCGGCCGCCTTGCCCTGCGGCGCCATGGTTTCCAGCGCGCGCTTCCAGGCGGCGACGATGCGCTGAGCCAGCGCGGCCGGCATCGGCGCTTCTTCGTTCTCCACTTCCTGATCGATGCGCAGTTCCAGCGCGCCGCTGGCGCGCGCGGAATTCCACACCGCAACACGCTCGCTGGGCAGCGCGTGGCGCAGGGTCCAGTCGGCGTCGCCGGCGCCGGGAATCAGCAGCACGCCGCTCTCGGTGCCGCGGGTGGGCAGGAAGGTCAGGCTCAGGCGCGGTTCGGCCTTGGCCGCGAGCAGTTGCTCCACCGCCGAGCCGTGGTTCTCGGTGGCCGGCGGCCAGCCGCGGCCGAGGGCGAAGGAGCACTCGGCCGCCTGCGCGAACGGCGCGGCCAGCGCGACGGCGAGGCCGAGCCAGGCCAGACGGCGGGAGGCGGGAGCGTTGCGCGAGGAACCAGTCATTGCGGCGGGCGATCCTGTAGGACGGCGAGAAGGGACGAAGGCGACGTCGCCGGCCGGAGCCGCCGCCGTCGCCGGCCAGGCCGCGCGAGCAAGGCGGCGCGCATCGATCGCGGGCCGCCCATCGTCGGGCGCCTGGCTTGCGGGGGGCGTTACAGCAGCACGCGGCGCATGTCGGCCAACAGCTGGCCCAGATACGCGGTGAAGCGCGCGGCGGCGGCGCCGTCGATGACCCGGTGATCGTAGGACAACGACAACGGCAGGATCAGCCGCGGCGCGAACTGCTTGCCGTCCCACACCGGCTTGGTCGCCGACTTGGACACGCCCAGGATCGCCACTTCCGGCGCGTTGACGATCGGGGTGAACGCGGTGCCGCCGATGCCGCCGAGCGAGCTGATCGAGAAGCAGCCGCCGCTCATGTCGGCCGGGCCGAGCTTGCCGTCGCGCGCCTTGGCGGCGAGTTCGCCGGTTTCCTTGGCGATCTGCAGCACGCCCTTCTTGTCGCAGTCGCGCACCACCGGCACGACCAGGCCGTTGGGCGTGTCGGCGGCGAAGCCGATGTGGAAGTACTTCTTCAGGGTGAGGTTTTCGCCGGTCGCGTCGAGCGAGGCGTTGAAGGTCGGGAACTTCTGCAGCGCCGAGACCGAGGCCTTCATCAGGAACGCGAGCATGGTCAGCTTGAGGCCGGCCTTCTCGTTTTCCTTGTTGAGCGCCACGCGCAGCGCTTCCAGGTCGGTGATGTCGGCATCGTCGTGCTGGGTGACGTGCGGGATCATCGCCCAGTTGCGCGCCAGGTTGGCGCCGGACAGCTTCTGGATGCGCGAGAGCGGCTTGGTTTCGGTTTCGCCGAACTTGCTGAAGTCGACCTTCGGCCACGGCAGCAGATTCAGGCCGCCGCCCAGGCTGGGCGCTGCGCCGGCGGCGCCGGCCGCGGCCGCGCCGCCGCCCTGCATCACGCTCTTGACGAAGGACTGCACGTCTTCCTTGCCGATCCGGCCGCCGCGGGCGCTGCCGGTGACCCGGGCCAGGTCGACGCCGAGCTCGCGGGCGAACAGGCGCACCGCCGGGCTGGCGTAAGGCACCTTGTCGGGCATCAGCTCTTCGGCGGTGAAGCTGACCGGCGGGGTGCGCGGCGGCAGGGCTTCGGGGTCGGTGCTGGCGGTGGCGCCGGCGATGGGGGCTTGCGCGGCCGGGGGTTCGGCCTTGGCGGGTTCTTGCTTGGCCGGAGCGGGGGCTTCGGCTTTGGCGGGAGCTGCGGGCGCGGCGGCGGGCGCAGCCGGTTTTGCGGGTTCTTGGGCGGGCGCGGGCGTTGCGGCCGAGTCCCCTTCGGTTGGCTCGATCAACGCCACCACACTGCCCTCGGCCAGCTGATCGCCGATCTTGACCTTCAACTCGCGAATCACGCCCGCGAACGGCGCCGGCACTTCCATCGTCGCTTTATCGGACTCCAGCGTGACCAGACCCTGGTCCTGGCTCACCGTGTCGCCGACCGCGACCAGCAATTCGATGACGGGTACGCCGTCGTAGTCGCCGATGTCGGGGACGCGTGCTTCCTTCAGATCAGCCATGTTCGTGGGGCTCCGCAATGCGCGAAAACCCTATTGTGGCGTGTGCAGGCGATCACGCCAACCGCGCAGGTCCCGGTGCAGTACTAAAGACCTACGCGGCACAGCCGATATGCCGGCTCGGCCTACGTACGCCTAAGTACTGGCTGGGCGAGCGCCCGCCGCGGCGGGGTCGGCCGACGCTGCAGCGCCGTGCTTATCGCGCCGCCTGCTGGGTCTTCGGCTTGATCTCGACCTTGACCAGTTCCAGCGGCTTGCCGGCGAAGCGATAGGCCAGCGCGTTGTCCAGCTCATCCAGCCCGCGCACCCGCTCGCACAGCGCGTCGGCGCGCCGGCCGAGCGCGTCGGCGCGCGGCTGCACCGCCGCGTCGATCTTGGCGTCGACCGCGTCCAGGCGCTTGAACCGGTCCAGATCGCCGCTGAACACCGCGGTGACCGAGCCGCCGACCAACTCGCCCATCACCGTGGGCAAGGTATCGGCCAAGGCCTCGCCGATGCCGTCGCCCAGGGCCTTGCCGCTGAAATGGGTCGGGGTGACCACGTGGGCCAGACGCGCGTCGAGCTGCTTGCGCGCCTTTTCGACATGGGTGCGGGTGCGGTCGGGGTGGTTGCCCAGCACCGCGGCGACTTCGCCGAGCGCGGTGAAGGCGATATCGGCCGCCTCGCGCCCGATGTGCTGGGCCTCGGGCATCGCCGCGCGGGTGCCGCGTTCGAACTCGGCGATGCGGCGGGTGTCGTCGGCGCTCAGCGCGACCCAACGGTCGTCGACGAACATCCGGCCCTGGCGCATCACGATCGCCTTGGGCGCGCCGCTCTTGCGGGTCAGGATCAGGCTGCGCTGGTTGAGGGTGAGCTCGTACGGGCTGTCGATCTCGCAGGTGCTGTCGACCTTGACCTCGGCCAGCGCGGAACCGCAGGCCAGCGTCAATGCGGCCAGGGCGGTGGTTCGGAACAGGAGACTTGCGCGCATCGCCGGATCCTCGACGGTGGAATGGTCGGCAGCTTGCCGCCGGCGCGATCGGCGCACCTGTGCCGATGGGCGGCATGACCTTCGTCATGGCGGTTGGCGGTGCCGATCGTGGCGGTTGACTGAGCGATGGCGAGGGTATCGCGATCGCCGCGGCGATAGGTCGCGCGGGTTCGCCATCCGCGACGGCGATCGGCGAACGATGCGTACGCGCGGCACGAATCCGGTCGGGGCCGATACGGTTTTCGCCTCTCGCGGCCGAATGCAGCGGGCGCCGAAAGCGGCCGTTTTCCTGCGGTTTAGATGGGCGATTGGTCTGCATCGACGTTGCCGAATGCGTTCGCAGCGGATTTCCACGTCTTCGGCGCGCGTGTTTTTCAGCGCGTTCAAGCTTCGCTCATACAGCGATAAAGCGCTTATTTCATGCGACTTCGTTGCAAGCAAAGGCTTTGCGCACGATGCGCTCGCTGGTTCGGACGCGGCGTCGCATCGCTTGCAATGCATCGATTCCGGTTAGTCCGAATTTGTTCATTTCATTCATTTTCCCCTTGAAAACAGGCCTCTAACACGACTCGCGCGTGAAAAGTTCCTTCACGCGCGTTCGCGCGGCAAGTTCGGTTCATGCATGCGTTGCTAACTTGCGTTCCGCCTCCCCCAAGGCGTCGTGCAACACAACACAACAACAGGAGTCCACTCCATGATCCGCTTTCGTCATTTGACCCTTGCCATGATCGGCGCTCTGGCTTTCGCCCCGGCCGCCTTCGCTCAGGATGCATCCACCGACAGCGCCAGCGGCAAGCGCTTCGCCATCGTCGGCGGCTACGCGCTGACCCAGCCGACCAAGAATCCGCAGATCGGCGGCGTCCGCAGCGATCTCGACGGCGGCGGCGCACCGACCCTGAGCGCCAGCTACTTCTTCAACGACAACATCGCCATCGAGGCGTGGGGTTCGGCCGATAAGTTCGGTCACCGCGTCAACGCCGGCGGCGGCAAGATCGGCAGCGTCGATTCGCAGCCGATCGCGCTGAGCGGCCAGTACCACTTCCGCAGCGCCGACAGCATCGTGCGTCCGTTCGTGGGCCTGGGCTACTACCAAGCCAACTACACCGGCGAGAAGCTGCTCGGCGGCCAGCGCCTGGGCGTGGAAAACGCCAAGGGCGGCATCGCCACCGCGGGCGTGGATCTGAACATCAACCCGACCTGGTTCGCCCGCGCCGACGTGCGCTACATGCAGGGCAGCAAGTCGGACGTGAAGGTCAACGGCCTGACCGTCGGCGAAGCCGAGCTGAACCCGGTCACCGTCGGCGTCGGCATCGGCGCGCGCTTCTGATCGATCGCCGATCGCGCGGTCGGCTCGATGATCACGCCGTATCGGCGAATGCAGCAGAGCAACAGCAACACGTAGTGCGAGTGCAGTACGCAGTGGCAACACCGCAACAGCAACAGCACCACCGCAACGGGCTCCTTCGGGGGCCCGTTGTTTTTTGTCCGGCGCGAACGCCGGCGAATGCGCCGGCCCGATCAGTCCGCGGCGGGATCGAGAAAATGGATCACGTAGAAGCCGGCGCCGCGCGGATCGTTGAGCCGCGCGATCCGGGCCACGCCGGTGGCGTCGAACGGCGCGAACGCGAGGCTGCCGCCCAAGGCCAGCGCACGCTGCACGCAGGCTTCCACGTCGGGCACTTGCAGATAGATCGACCAATGCGGGTCCAGGTCGCCCCAGTCGGGCTGCATCTGCAGCAAGCCGCCGAGCCGGCGGTGCTCATCGACGAACACCCGGTAACCGTCCGGCGCCAACGGATGGGCCTGCATGCGCCAGCCGAACAGTTGCTGGTAATAGGCTTCGGCGCCGGCGATGTCGCGGGTGGCCAGCTCGGCCCAGCACACCGCGTTGTCGACCCCGAGCGCGTCGACGCCGGGATGCGCGCGTTGCTGCGCCAGCGAGAACACCACCCCTTCCGGATCGGCGCACACGGCCATGCGCACGTGCTCCATCAACTCGAACGGCGCGGCGATCATGCGCCCGCCCAGCGCCACCGCACGCGCGGCGACCGCATCGCAGTCGGCAGCGCGGAAATACACGCCCCAATGCGGGGAGTTGTTGCCGTCCGGACCGGGCAAGGCGCCCGGCACCAGGGTGTAGGTGGCGGCCACGTCGCAGCCGTTCAATTGGAATATCGTATACAGACTGGCGTCGGGCATCGGCGTGCGCTCGACCGTCCAACCGAACAAAGCGCTGTAAAAAGCCTCGGCCACCGGTTGATCGTCGGTGGCCAGCTCGAACCAGCACGGGGCGCCCGGGGCGTGAACGAACGCGGTCATGTCGTTTCTCCCCCGGACTACGCTTCGACACTACCCCGTGGCGAAGAAATCGTCATGGCGCGCTGCGGCGAAAAACGCGCGGGCTCACCCCGGCTCACGCCGGCTCGCCCGATCGGCCGGGCAACCTGAACCCAAACGCTTCGCGGACTCCGGCTCAGGGATGCTCGGCTTCGGCGTGCACGCGTTCGCGCCGCAGCAGATACAGACCGCTGGCGACGATGATCGCCGCGCCGATCCAGGTGACCGAATCGGGCAACACGCCCCACAGACTCAGGTCCAGGATCACGCCCCAGATCAGCGCGGTGTATTCCAGCGGCGCGATCAGCGAGGCCTCGCCGAGACGGAACGCTTCGGTGACCGCGTACTGGCCGATCGTGCCGGCCACGCCCAGGCCGACGATCAACCACACATCCTCGCCGCGCAGCGGCACCCAGCCCGACCAGGCCAGAGCGCCGGAGCCGAAGGTGATCATCGCCATCAGCCACAGCATCATCGCCTGGGTGCTGTCGGTGCGCGAGAGCATGCGCACGGTGATCGCGCTGACCGCATAGGCCGTGGACGCGCCGAGTATCGCCAGCGCGGCCAGGCTGAGCATGCCCTGCCCGCTGGGACGCAGCAGCACCACCACGCCGAGCAGGCCGATGCCGATGGCGACCCAACGCCGCGGACCGACCCGCTCGCCCAGCAGCGGCCCGGACAAGGCGGTGATCAGCAGCGGCGCGATGAAGAAGATCGAATACGCGGTCGACAACGGCAGCCGGTTCACGCCGTAGACGAACGCCGCCATCATCCCCACGCCGAGCACGCCGCGCAGCAGATGCAGCGGCCAACGCACCTTCAGCAGCGGCTTGAGCCCGACGCTGGCGAGCGCCCAGACCAGCACGAACGGCAGCGAGGACATCCCGCGCAAGGTCGCCACCTGGAACGGCGGGTAGTGCTCGGACAACAGCTTGAGCAGCGCGTCCATCATCGCGAACATCAGCACCGCGACCAGCATGGTGGCCATCGCGCGGCGTTGATGGGGATGGGCGGCGCTCACGGGGCGACCGCGCGGGTGCGGGCGCGCGCGGCTGCGGTGCGAATGCGGAACGGGACGGTCATGGCGGGCGAACGGAGCAGGATGGACCATCATGACGCGCGCCCTTCGGCGCGTCATCTGCGCTGTGTCACCTCAACCGGCGCTGCGGCCCGCGCGGCGACGCAGGCGGCGGCGCAAACCCAGGGTGTAGATCTGGTAATAGCCCAGCAACAGCCCGCCGACCGCAAGCAGGCTGCCCTGGCGCGACAGCCAATCGTGGTGGCCCTCGTCCCAGGCGTGCGCGGTCTGCCACAGCCCGAAACCGATGCGCGCGGCCACGACCAAGGTCAGGCCCAGCACCAGCCAGCGGTTGGGGGTGTAGAACAGCCCGCGCGGTTCGTCTTCGAAACGGGTCAGACCCAGGCCGAGCGCGCCCAGCGCGGCCCCGGCGAGCAGACCCGCGGCCGCATACAGCGGCGCGTCGTCGACCCAGTGGCCGACGATCCAGGCGCTGACGAACAGCAGCAGCAACGACAGCAGCGACAGCGCCGCGGCCAGACTCACCGCCCAAGGCAAGGCGCGGCGGCGGGCCTTGCCGTAGCGGTAGCGCTGGATCAGGCCGATGGGGATCAGCAGCGCCCACAGCGCCAGCAGGATCAACAAGGCCAGGGGGATCAGGAGCAGCGGCATGCGCGCAGATTAGCCTGCGGCGCGGTGGGCTGCATGCGCGGCCGTGGGGCGTTGGCGGCGTGGAGGATTCGTCGTGACCGAGTTGTCGTGGTCGCAGCTTGCGCAGCTCCTACAGTCGGAAGTGGGGCCGCGACGCGGTGGGGGCGGCTACCTGTAGGAGCGGCGCGAGCCGCGACCGCGATGCGACCGGCCGCGGCGGACGCCCGATGCCAGCGCGCAAAAAACATCGCGATGAAGCCCTGGATCCCCGCCTTCGCGAGGATGACGGGCAACGATGGCAACCTCTCGCGGAGCAGGCCTGCGCCCGCTCCGCCTGGCCTCAAGCCGCCTTGTCGAAGCTGGCGATGTCGATCACGAAGCGATAGCGCACATCGCCCTTGATCATGCGCTCGTAGGCCTGGTTGATCTGGGCGATGTCGATCAGCTCGATGTCCGAAGCCACCCCGTGCTGGGCGCAGAAATCCAGCATTTCCTGGGTTTCGCGGATGCCGCCGATCATCGAACCGACCAGTTTGCGGCGCTTGCTGATCAGCAGCCCCGCCGCGACCGGCGCCGGGGTCTCGGGAATGCCCAGCAGCACCATGGTGCCGTCGACCTTGAGCAGGCTCAGATAGGCGTTGTAATCGTGCTCGCCGGAGACCGAGTCGATGATGAAGTTGAACTTGCGCGACAGCTGCTTGAACGTCGCCGCATCGCGGGTGGCGGCGAACGCGTGCGCGCCCAGCGCCAGCGCGTCGGCGCGCTTGGACTCGGATGTGCTCAGCACCGTCACCCGCGCGCCCATCGCCACCGCCAGCTTGACCGCCATGTGGCCCAGGCCGCCCAGGCCGACCACCGCGACCTCATCGCCGGGCTTGACGCCGTAATACTTCAACGGCGAATAGGTGGTGATGCCGGCGCACAACAGCGGTGCGGCGCGGTCGAGCGGGATCGACTCGGGGATGCGCAGCACATAGGCGCGGTCGACGGTGATGCGGGTGGAATAACCGCCGTAGGTCGGCGCGCCGGTGGCGCGTTCGCGCGAGTTGTAGGTGCTGGTCATGCCCTGATCGCAGTACTGCTCATCGCCGGCCTTGCACTGCGGGCACTCGCGGCAGGAATCGACGAAGCAGCCGACGCCGACCGCGTCGCCGACCTTGAAGTCGCCGACGTTGGCGCCGACCTGACGGACCCGGCCGACGATTTCGTGGCCCGGCACCATCGGAAACACCGAACCGCCCCATTCGTCGCGGGCCTGGTGGATGTCGGAATGGCAGACGCCGCAATACAGGATGTCGATCGAGACCTCATCCGGACCGGGTTCGCGGCGGTCGATGGAGAACGGAGCCAGCGGCGATTGCGCGGTCTGCGCGGCGTAAGCGGCGGTCTTGTGCATGGGGGTTCCAGGTGGCGTGGAGGCGGGGCGCGCCGGCGCGGGCCGACGGCAACGGGCGGGCGGCGCAATCGCCGCGGCCCGCGGGTCGGCGGCCGGCAGGCCGCTGGGTGGCCCGGCCATTCTAGGCGCGCGGCGTGGCCGCGGCGTCAAACCCGGCGCGATCGCAGCGCATCGCTGCCGCAACGCTGCGTATCGCCGCCGCGCTTGCGTTACCCTTTGCGCGTTTCCCCCAACCATTGCGAGTGCGCCATGCCTTCCTTCGACGTCGTCTCCGAAGTCGACACCCACGAACTGACCAACGCGGTCGATCAGGCCAACCGCGAACTGTCGACCCGCTTCGATTTCAAGGGCGTGGACGCCAAGTTCGCGCTCGACGACAAGCAGATCACCCAGTCGGCGCCGAGCGAATTCCAGCTCGAACAGATGACCGTGATCCTGCGCCAGCGCCTGGCGGCGCGGCAGATCGACGCGCGCTGCCTGGAATTCGGCGACATCGAAACCAATCTGGCCGGCGCGCGGCAGAAGATCACCGTGCAGCAGGGGATCGAACAAAAGCTGGCCAAGAAGATCGCCGCGGCGATCAAGGACGCCAAGCTCAAGGTCGAAACCCAGATCAACGGCGACAAACTGCGGGTCAACGGCAAGAAGCGCGACGACCTGCAGGCGGCGATCGCGCTGCTGAAGGCCGGCGATTTCGAGCGGCCGCTGCAGTACGACAACTTCCGCGACTGATCCGGCCATGAGCGATACCGCAGCGCCCGAAGACCCGATCGCCGCGACCCGCCGCTGGCTGGAACGCGCGGTGATCGGCTTGAATCTGTGCCCGTTCGCCAAGGCGGTGCTGGCCAAGGGGCAGGTGCGGTTCGTGCTGAGTCAGGCGCAGACCAGCGAGGCGCTGCTGGAAGAGCTGGCCTCGGAACTGGTGCTGCTGGAGCAGAGCGATCCGGAGCGGATCGACACGACGTTGCTGATCCATCCGCAGGTGCTGAACGACTTCCTGGATTTCAACGATTTCCTGGAGCTGGCCGATGGTGCGGTGGCGGCGCTGGATCTGGAGGGCGAGATCCAGGTCGCGAGTTTCCATCCGGACTATCAGTTCGCGGGCACCGGGTTCGATGAGGTCGGCAACTGCACCAACCGGTCGCCGTATCCGACCTTGCATCTGTTGCGCGAGGCGAGCGTGGAGCGCGCGGTGGCGGCGTTTCCGGATCCGGATGTGATCGTGGAGCGGAATTTGGAGACGTTGGGGCGGTTGGGGTTCGAGGGGTGGCGGAAGTTGTTGGCGCCTTAGCTCTTCGAAGCTAAGAGCAAATCCCCCCTAGCCCCCACCCTGCGACAACACCGCCGCCAACAACCCCCGCACCTGCTCCAACGACGCGGCGATCCGATGGCCAAAGCCGCGCAACTCCTCGCCCGGCTCGATCAGATCCGGTATCTGGATCGGCGTAGCCCCCGCCGCCAGCGCCGCGCGCACGCCCGGTTCGGAATCCTCCAGCACCAGACAGCGACGCGGGTCGACCCCGAGCTCGCGCGCGGCCAGCAGATAGATATCCGGCGCCGGCTTGGGATGCTCGACGTCGCTGCCGGTCACGATCACGCTGAAACGGTCGATCAAACCGCTCGCGGCCAGCTTGCTCAACGCGCGCTCGCGCCGGGTGGACGTAGCCACGGCCTTGGGAATCCCGTGCGCTTCCAGCAGATCCAACAATTCCAGCAACCCGCGCTTGCGCGGCAACCCTGCCGCCACCCGCTGGTCGTACAGGCGATAGCTGGTATCGCGCAGCCGCGTCGCCGCGTCTTCGCCCAGTTGCCCGCTCAGCATCGCGAAGCTGGCGCGGTCGTGGACGCCGACCATCGACAGCCACAACGCGTCGTCGGCGTCGATCGATTCGTTCAGCGCCGCTTCGCGCCAGGTTTCCAGCATCGCCCGTTCGCTGTCGAGCATCAGCCCGTCCATGTCGAACAACACCGCGGCGGGGACGGACTCGATAGGACGCACAGCGGACTCAGCCACGGAACAAGGTCTCGATGTCGGTGGAATCGAGCGCGCGCCATTGCCCGCTCGGCAAATCCTGCAACGACAAACCGCCGATGCGCGAACGGTGCAGCGCTTCGACGTGATTGCCGACCGCGGCGAACATCCGCCGCACTTGATGGTAACGGCCTTCGGTGAGGGTCAGGCGCGCGCGGCGCGGCTCCAACACTTCCAGCGCGGCCGGCGCCAACGGGGTCTTCTCCGATTCCAGCATCAACTCGCCGCTGGCGAAGATCGCGCCTTCCGTGCCGCTCAGGTCCGAAGCCAGGGTAGCCTCGTAGACCTTGGCCAGGTTTGCCTTGGGCGAGACGATTCTGTGCAGCAAACCGCCGTCGTCGGTCAGCAACAGCAAACCGCTGGTGTCGCGGTCGAGCCGGCCGACCGTGGACAGCAGCGGCGAGCGCAGCCGGAACCGCGGCGGCAGCAGGTCGTAGACGATGCGGCCGGGGTCCTTGGTCGAACAGGTGTAGCCGACCGGTTTGTGCAGGGCGATCACCAGACCCGCGGGCGGGTCGAGCGGCTCGCCGTCGACGTGGATGGCGCCGTGCTCGACTTTGTCGTCGGCGTACAGCACTTCGCCCTGCGCATCGGTGATGCGGCCGGAGCGGAACATCGCGGTGACGTCCTTGCGGCTGCCGTAACCCAGATTGCCGATCAGCTTGACCAGTTTCATGCGCGCGCCTTGCCCTTGGCCTTGATCGCCTCGACCACCTTGAAACCGCCTTGCTGGGCGACGGTGCGGACTTCGCCGAAGCGTTCGTCCAACACCACTTCGTAGGGCAGATGGCGGTTGGCGACCAGCCACAGGCGCCCGCCGGGATTGAGCGCCTCGGCGGCCACGGCGATGAAACGCCGGCCGATGTCGGGGCGCTCTTCGCGGCCCTGGGCATGGAACGGCGGATTGCTGACGATGACGTCGTAGCGCTGCTGCAAGCCGGCGGTGACGTCGTGCCAATGGAATTGCAGCGGCACCGCGGTCTGCACGCGCTCCAGGTTGACCCGCGCCAGCTGCAGCGCGCGCGCCTGCGCCTCGTACAGATCCAGCGCCGCGATGCGCGGGCAGCGCGCCAGCAATTCCGCCGACAGGTAGCCATAACCGGCGCCCAGATCGGCGGCGCGGCCGCTCAGATCGGCCGGCAGATGCTCGGCCAGCAGGGCCGAGGCCGGGTCGATCCGGTCCCAGGCGAACACGCCCGGACGGCTGCGGAAGCGGCCGCCGAGAATCTCGCGCGGCGCGTCCAGGCCGGCCCACTGGCGCGCCAGGTCCGGATCGGCCGGGCCGTCCAGCGGCGGGGTCCAGAACACCCGGCATTTGCGCTTGGACAGGCTGCCGACCTTGCCGGCGATGCGGCCCAGATCGTCCTCGCCCGAGCGCGCGCCCTCGTCGTTGCGCATGCAGGCCACCACCCGCCCGCCCGGCGCGATCCGCGCGATCGCCTGCGCGAACAGCGCCCGCGCCTCCTCGCGCTGACGCGGCGGCAGCACCAGCACCAGCGGGTAGCGCTGCTGCGGATCCAGCGATTCCAGTTCGACCGTGTCCAGCCCGCCGCGATGCAGGGCATCGACCGCCGGCTTGTAGTCCTGCTCGCAGACCAGTCCCGGACGCGGCCGCTGGCGCAGGCCGACCCCGTCGCGCGCGCGCAGGAACAGCGCCCCGCCGTGTTCGGGCCAGCTGAGCACGCCGTCGGCGAAGGGCTGGAACAAGGTGTCGAGCGCGTCGTCGGCAGCGTCAACGCGCATGGTCGATAGCGGTGTTTTGAGTCATCGCGCCGATTTTACGCGGCCCCGCGCTAGGGTGTGGCATTGGATCGCAAGGAGGATGCCGTGCGCTTGCCCGTCCTGATCGCGGCCGCGCTGATGCCGGCGACGGCCTGGTTCTCGCAACAGGGCTATTTCGGCCCCGATAACGGCGAAATTTCCGACCGTTACCCCACTTTACTGGTCCCGGCCGGCTACGCGTTCGCCATTTGGGGCCTGATTTTCCTGCTCGACCTGGTGTTCGGGCTGTGGCAAGCGCGTTCGCGGGTCAGCCAGGACGAAACCCTGCTGCGGGTGCGCCCGGCGGCGGCGGCCGGCTTCACCCTGACCGCGCTGTGGATGCCGATTTTCTCGCAGCAGTGGTTCTGGCTGGCGCTGGCGACGATCTGGCTGGCGTTGGCGTGCACGGCCTGGGCCGCGACGGCGCTGGCGCGCGATCCCAGCCCGCTGCCCGGACAGGCGCCGTGGGCCAAGTTCGCGCTGTGCCTGCACGCGGGCTGGCTGTCGCTGGCGGCGTTCGCCAACACCGCGCAAGTGATCGTTGCCTATCGGCTGTTGCCGGACGTGGATGGGTTGGCGTGGAGTCTGGCGTTGTTGGCGATCGCGGCGCTGTTGTTGCTGGCGCTGAATGCGCGCATGCGCGGCAGCGTCGGCTGTGCGCTGGCAGCGTCGTGGGGCTTGGTCGGTATCTACGTCAAGCAATCCGAATCCGCGCTCGATGGCGCGGTCGTTGCGGCGTGGTGCGCGCTCGCGGTCGGCGCGCTGTTGCTGGCGCAGACGTTGTGGTTGCGGCTGCATCCGCGGCATCGGGTGTTTTCCGGGCATTTGTCGCCGGGTGAATGAATCGGGGCGAACCGGCGAACGAGAGATCGGGCAGGTTTTTCTTCGTAGCAGACGCTAACTTCATTCGCAGGCAACGTCGCGCCCGCGACCCTGGGCCACGGTTACTGGCTTAAGGAGCAAACCGCGATGCGTGCTTTATTCGTCGGCGGCGCCGTCGACAACAGCGAACTCGATTTCGACGCGGGGCAACCGCCGCGTCACTATCCACCCGATACCGGCAGCGGCACCGAGCGCTATCGGTTGCATCATGTCGGCCTGCGCGATGGGTCGGCGGTGTATGCGGTGTATGCCGCGCCGGATTGGGCCGATACCGAAGTGGAGCGGGTGGCGGATGAGCGGGGGTATGCGCGGAGATTTCAGGCTGAGCCTGAGTTGCAGGCCTGAAGCTGCCCTCACCCCAACCCCTCTCCCGTAAACGGGAGAGGGGCTCCAAGAACGCAGCGGCTTTTAAGCCCCTCTCCCGCTTGCGGGAGAGGGGTTGGGGTGAGGGCGCACCGCAGCGCAACTAACCCTGCAACTCCCGCAACGTCACCGAAGGCGGCGCATCCAACACCCGCCGCGTCGCATACATCCCCGCCACCAACGCAGCCAACACACCCAGGCCGCCGCCGACCGCGGTCATGCGCCAATCGAACTCCCACGGCAGATCGAACACCTGCACCGCGACCACGCCCGCCAACACCGACGCGGCGATCGAAGCGGTCAAGCCCGACAACAAGCCAATGGCCGCGAACTCCGAAGCCTGAGCCAGACGCAACTGACGCCGGCTGCCGCCCAGCACCCGCATCACCCCGCCTTCGAGCAAGCGTTCGTCCTGGCTCGCGCTCACCGCCGCCATCAACACCAACACCCCGGCGATCAGCGAGAAATAGAACACCACCTCGACCACGGTCGACACCTGATCGGCGGTGCTGCGCACTTGCTTGAGCACCTGCTCGACATCGATCACCGACAAGTTCGGAAACCGCTCGACCAACTGCGAAGTGAAACGGGTCTGCTGCGCCGGCACGCTGATCGCGGTGATGTAACTGGCCGGATACCCCTCCATCGACCCGGGCGAGGCGATCACGAAGAAGTTGGGCCGGAAACTCTCCCAATCGACTTTGCGCAAGCTGGTGATCTTGGCGCTGAAGCTCTGCCCGGCGATGTCGAAACCGATCCGGTCGCCGACCTTCCAGCCCAGGGTTTCGGCGAAGCCCTCTTCGACCGACACTTCCGGCTGAGCCAGCTTGCGCGGCCCCCAGAACTCGCCGTCGACCAACTTGTTGTCGGCGCGCAAGGTATCGCCCACCGACAGATTGAACTCGCGCTCGGCCAGTTGCTTGGCGCGGTCGCCGCGTTCGGCGTAGCTGTCGCCGGTCACCGGCTTGCCGTTATGGCTGACCAGACGCGCGCGGATCATCGGGAACAGCGTCGGCTCGGCCACGCCCTGCGCGCCGATGAACTTGCGCACGTCGGCCAGCTGATCCTGCTGCACGTTGATGATGAAGCGATTCGGCGCATCCGCGGCCAGCGCCAATTGCCAACGGTCGAGCAAATCGGTGCGCACGAAGGTCAGCAACAGCAACGCCATCAAGCCCAAGCCCAAGGCCGACACTTGCGCGATGCTGGTCCCGGCGCGACGGCTGACGTTGGCCAGCCCATAACGCAGGCTGCCGCGCAGACGCGAACGCAAGCGCCGCACCACCACGATCAACGCCCACGCCAACAGCGCCAGCACCGCCAAGGTCGCGGCGATGCCGGCCAGCATGTAGGCGCCCAGCGCGACCGAACCGGCCTTCCACCACAGCAGCGCGCTCAGCCCGATCAAACCCGCCGCCGCCACCAGCCACGCGCTCGGCTCGGTGGGGTCCAGATCGCGGCGCAACACCCGCAACGCCGGCACCCGCCGCAGCGCCAACACCGGCGGCGCGCCGAACGCCAACAGCACCACCAGGCCGACGCCGAAACCCTGCAACGCCGGCAGCGCGCTGGCGGCAGGGATCGACATCTTCAAACTCTGTTCCAGCCAACCACCGATCGCCCATTGCAGGCCGAACGCCAAGGCCACGCCGATCGCGCTGGCGATCAGACCCAACAACAGCATTTCGCCGACGTGGATGCCGACCAAGGTGCGCTGACTCGCGCCCAGGCAACGCATCACCGCGGTGCCCGACAGATGGCGCTCGCTGTGCCGGCGCGCGGCCATCGCCACCGCCACCGCGGCCAGCACCACCGACACCAGCGCGGCTAGGCCGAGGAAGCGTCCGGCGCGGTCGAGTGCGGAACGCACTTCCGGGCGCGCGTCGGAAATGGTTTCCAGACGCTGGCCGCGGCCGAGCGCGGGTTTGGCCGCGGCGACGAAACGTTCGACCGCGCCCGCCTCGCCGGCGATCACCAGCCGGTAACGGATGCGGCTGCCGGGCTGGATCAAACCGGTCGCCGGCAGATCCGACAAATTCAGGAACACCTTCGGCGCGATGTTGAAGTAGTCCAGCGACGCGTCGGGTTCCTGCACCACCAGCGCGGCCAGGCGCAGACGCGAATCGCCGATCGCGATCTCCTGGCCGACTTGCGCGCCGAGCGTGTCGGCGCCGGCCTGACTCATCCACACCGTGCCGGGCGCGGGCACGCCTTGCGCGTCGCGTTCGACCGCACCGGCGCGGTCGGCGATGCGGAAGCTGCCGCGCAACGGAAAGCCGCTGCCCAGCGCGCGCAGATCGCCCAGTTGCAGGCGATCGCCGACGCGGATCATGGTTTGCAGTTCGGTGGCTTCGGCGCGGCGCAGTTCCGGCGCCGACACCGCCGCGCGCAACGCGCCCTGGATCGGTTGATCGGCGCGGATCACCGCATCGCCGCCGAGCAGGCGGTTGGCTTCGATCGCCAACGCGCGCTCGGCGCGATCGGTGACGAACCCGACCGCGGTCACCGCCAACACCGCCAGGATCAGCGCGGCCAGCAGGATGCGCACGTCGCCGGCTTTCAGATCGCGGCCGAGTTGCCGCCACGCCATCGCTAAAGTGCGGCCCATGGTTCAGTCCCGCACCAGGCGGCCGCTGTCCAGGCGGATGCGCCGGTGGCAACGTTCGGCCAGATGTTCGTCGTGGGTCACCAGCACCAGGGTGGTGCCGGCGTCGGCGTTGAGCTGGAACAACAGCTCGATGATCGCCTGACCGGTGTGGGTGTCGAGATTGCCGGTGGGCTCATCGGCGAACAGCAGCGACGGCCGGGTCACGAACGCGCGCGCCAGCGCCACGCGTTGTTGTTCGCCGCCGGACAACTGGCGCGGGTAGTGATCCAGCCGCTGCTGCAACCCGACCTTGGCCAGAATCGCCCGCGCCGGCTCGCGCGCGTCGCGGTCGCCGCGCAGTTCCAGCGGCAGCATCACGTTTTCCAGCGCGGTCAGCGACGGCAACAGTTGGAAACTCTGGAACACGAAGCCGACCTTCTCGCTGCGCACCCGCGCGCGGCCGTCTTCGTCGAGCGCGGAAATGGTTTCGCCGTCGAGCTTGACCGTGCCGGTGCTGGGCGAATCCAGCCCCGCCAGCAGCGACAACAAGGTGCTCTTGCCCGAACCCGACGCGCCCACGATCGCCACCGTGTCGCCCTTGGCGATCGAGAAACCGACCCCATCGAGAATGGTGAGCTCGCCCGTGGGCAGCGCGACGTGCTTGCCCAGGCCGTCGACTTCCAGCGTCGCGACGCGCGCCGCTTCAGCCCGCGGTGGGCCGGCTTCTTTCACGATGGCGTCGGCCATGATCGAATCACCGTCATTGGAACCGTCACTATTGGAACCGGCGAGATTGGAAACTGCCATGATCGTCCTTCTGCTTGCCTCGCCGCATCTTCGGGAGACGTTATTAAATGATCTTTAAGAATCCGCACGGCCGGGCCGGTGGCGACGGTCCCGGCGAAAACATCCGCATGAAGGACAGATATGCGGCAAGCGGCGGCCCGGTTCAATGGACCATCGGTCCTGGCCGCGCCCGCGCGCTGTCGGCGCTGATCGCCGCGGGCCTGATGCTGGCCGCCGCGGCCCCGCTGTGGGCCCAGCCGGCGACGGCCGCCAAGGCGCCAGCCGCGGCCCCGGCGGTCGCGCCCGCCGCCAAGGCCGCGCGTACCGTGCTGTTCATGGGCGATTCGCTGTCGGCCGGTTACGGGCTGGCCGCCTCGCAAGGCTGGGTGTCGCTGACCGCCGAGCGCATCGCCAAGACCCAGCCGGGGTGGCGCGTGGTCAACGCCAGCATCAGCGGCGAAACCACCGCCGGCGGCGCCTCGCGCATCGCCGGCGAACTGCAGCGCAATCGGCCTGCGGTGGTGGTGATCGAACTGGGCGCCAACGATGGCCTGCGCGGGCTGCAACTGGCGCAGAGCCGGGCCAATCTGCAGCGGATGATCCAGGCCGCGCAGGCGGCCAAGGCGCAGGTGTTGTTGATCGGC
Organism: Pseudomonas sp. CGJS7; assembly: GCF_036961695.1. Lineage (NCBI taxonomy): Bacteria > Pseudomonadati > Pseudomonadota > Gammaproteobacteria > Pseudomonadales > Pseudomonadaceae > Pseudomonas > Pseudomonas sp. CGJS7. The sequence continues at coordinate 57,860 of NZ_JBAMDI010000061.1, forward strand.
ATGCGCATGCCGCCGAACCTGGGCAAGGAGTACACCGACGGGTTCGAGCGCAATTATCGCGAGTTGTCGCAGCAGTACCGGACGCAGTTGTTGCCGTTCTTGCTGGAGCCGATCGCGTTGGATCGCACGGCGTTTCAGGCGGATAACTTGCATCCTATCGCCAGCGCTCAGCCCAAGTTGCGCGATCATGTGTGGACTAAGTTGGGGCCAATGCTAAAACAGGCGCCGTAACTTTGCCCCCTTTGCAAAAGGGGGCGGCGCCCTGCGCGGGCACGAGGTCTGGACGATCTTGCTGGCGCGGGGGATTGGGCGCAGGTCGCGATGCCGAAACAGGCGCCGACACTTTGCCCCCTTTGCAAAAGGGGGCGGCGCCCTGCGCGGGCGCGAGGTCTGGACGATCTTGCTGGCGCGGGGGATTGGGCGCAGGTCGCGATGCCGAAACAGGCGCCGACACTTCGCCCCCTTTGCAAAAGGGGGCGGCGCCCTGCGCGGGCGCGAGGTCTGGACGATCTTGCTGGCGCGGGGGATTGGGCGCAGGTCGCGGTGGATTCCGCTTCAAGAGCAACGGCAAAAGCAAATCCCCCCTACCCCCCTTTTTCAAAGGGGGGAACTCTTCGGGAAGGGGCCGGGTGTGGGGAGTTTTTTAGGCCAGGCGGCTGGCAGCAGCCGAGCGCATACGCTGATCGGGACGATTCGCATCCCGCCCCAGATACGCCTTGCAACGAAACTGATCGATATCGTTGATGCGCAGAATATTGCGCTTGCGGCTGACCAGCCCGCTGCGATGCCAAGTCTGCAATTGCGCATTCAACTTCGGCCGACTGGCATTGACCATCGCCGCCAGAATGCTCTGAGTCGGCGGCAGCGCCACTTCGAAATCGCCGCCACGCGGGCGCGGTTGAGTGCTCATCAACGACAGCAGATAACGCGCCAGCCGCGACTCCAGCCGGTGCAGGCACATCGTCTCCAGACTCTCCACCGCTTGCCGAAGACGCAGACACAACGAAACATGGGCGCGTTCCATCACCGCCGGGTCGCCGGTCAGGCTGGGAAAATGCCGGCGCGAGAGCAGCAACACCCGGGTCGGGCTGTACGCCACCGCAGTGAAGGTATGCGAGTGGGTGTCCAGCAGCGGCGTTTCGTCGACGGTCTCGCCGCTTTCGATGGTATCGACGATCAATTCCTGGCCGTCGGGGCCGTACAGCAGTTTGTAGATGCGTCCGTGCACGACGAAGGCGAGAAAGTCGCTGGGATCGTTCTTGAAGAACAACGCGTCGCCTTCTTCCAGATTCAACTCGGTGCTGTGGCGCGCGATGTGTTCCAGCAGCGTCGGCGGCAAACCGCGCAACAGCGCGCAACGGTCCAGTCCCCAGCGGCGCCTGCGCACGGCGACGCCGTCGTCCGCCGTCAGCGACATGAGTCGGGCCGCGCGCCGCGGCGATCGGCGGAGCCGCCGGCCGGTTCGCCCGGGTCGTGAGGGCCGCAGCCGCGGCCGATGGCAGATTTCATAACGCCCCCTGTGGACGTCTGCAATCGAAAGCCGCGGCGAGGATGGTGCCCGGCGCGGAGCGATGACCCCCTTGCGGACGCGGCGTCGTGGCCGCGTCACCGCCCGCGGCGCGCGCGGCGGCTACGATGCCGGCGCCGCGCCGCGGTCCGGCATCGCGTCCGTCGCGGCTTACAGGCCGGACGGCGACTTGAACGCGTTCAACACGGTGAGCAGACTGCTCAGATTGTCGGACACGCCGGTCTGAGCGATCTTTTCCGTCGCGCCCGCCGCGGCGGTGGTGTCGACGGTGTAGATCTGCATCACGCCCTGGTTGGCCGCGGCCAGCGACAGGGTGTTCTGCTGCTGCTGAGCCGAGATCGCGTTTTCGAACAGGATGCCGGTGGAGTGCGCCGCTGCCTGGAACATCGAGCCCATCGCGAAGGCCGGCGCTTCGCCGACGACCTTGACGTTGGATTGGGTGACGGCATCGGTGATCTGGTTGTTGACTGCGGTGGGATAGGCCATGTGGAAATCCTCGGTTGCGATAATCAAAATTGCGGCGATCCGCGTGCGGGCCTGGGCCGATGCCGGCCGAACTCAGGCGAGAAGCGAGCCGGCATCTGCGATCCGGACGGACCGTGGCGCGCTAATGCTTACGACTTGAACGCCTGCAGCACGGTCAGCAGGCTGGTCAGGTTGTCCGACACGCCGGTCTGGGCGACCTTCTCGGTGGCGCCGGCGGCGGCGGTGGTGTCGACGGTGTAGATCTGCATCACGCCCTGGTTGGCCGCGGCCTGCGCCAACGTGTTCTGCTGCTGCTGAGCGGACACGGCGTTCTCGAACAGGATGCCGGTGGAGTGGGCCATCGACTGATAGATCGAACCCATCGCGAAGGCCGGCGCTTCGCCGATGACCTTGACGTTGGACTGGGTGACGGCATCGGTGATTTGATCGTTAACGGCGGTAGGGAATGCCATGTCGAGCTCCTTAGGAAGTAGTACGGCCGATGCCGTACGTTGCTGAAGAACGAATCATCAATCGGCTTGTGAAGCGGTTGTGGAGATTGTCTAACTGCTTTTCGGAGCATCGGCCGATACGTCGGCGGACGCTGTTTTTCCGGTGTTTTCTGCCGTCGACGCGGAGTCCGTAGCAGCGGTAGCGGAGGTGGTTTCGTTCGTAGTTGGCGCGGCGGCGCTGGTGGCGCCGACGCTTGAGGAGCCCGCACTGGCGGCAGTCGTGCTTGTGCTACTGCTGCTTGGGGCAGTTCCGCTCGTAGCACTTCCGCTCGTAGCACTTCCGCTCGTAGCACTTCCGCTTGTAGCACCTCCGCTCGTAGCACCTCCACTCGGAGTGCTTCTGCTGGGAGTGCTTCCGCTCGCAGCGGCTCCGCTTGGAGCGGCTCCGCTTGTGGCACTGGCGTCTGTGCCGCTTGCGGCGGTTGCAGCGGTTGCGGCACCAGCGCTCGCAGCGCTACCGCTCGTGGAACTACTGGCAGACGCACCGCCGTCCGCGCCGCTTTCGCCCGGCGAATCGGCATCGCCCTTGGGCAGCAAGCCGCTGGAACGCGCCGCTTCGATCACCGCCTGCAGTTGCAGCGCGAGCGGGCCGAATTGCTCCTGGAAGCATTTTTCGACTTCGATCTTGATCAGCTCGGTCAGGCGCCCGGCGATCTGCGCGATCAAGGGATCGTCGCGCTGCTCCGGCGTCGCCGCCGCCGGTTTTGGCGGGCGCAGATCCTGCAACGAGGAAGCACGCTCGACCGCGCCGAGCACGGCCGTTTCGGCCGCGCGCTCGGCATTGGCGTTGCCGATGATCGCGGTCTGGGTACGGCCCAGGGTCTGCCGGATCAGGTTCTGGATGCGCTGGCGCTCGCTGTCGACGGTGTTGCCGGCCTGCCCGCGCAGACCGCCGCCGATCGGCAGATTGCTGGCCTGATCGCGCGAGTCCGAGTCGAGCGCGGCGAGGAAGATCGTCAACTGCGTGTGTTCGGCGTCGTCGAGTTCGCGGCCGAGCCAGTTGCGGGCGAAGCGCCGCACTTGCTCATCCAGCGCCACCCGCGCGGCCGCGAGGTCGGCGGCGGTTTTGGCGACGGCGGCCATTCAGCGCTCTCCCCGCGGCTCGGGCCGCCGCACACGCGGGACCGTGGCATTGACGGGCACGCGTGTCGCGCCGACCGGCAGGGCCGGGCCCGCGGCCGGCGCGGGCCTCGTTATACGTTGCGGCCGCGCGCTCGGCGGATCCAGCAGGCTTTCGAGCTCCTCATGCAGCAAACAGCGCAAATTCTCGTTCATGGCCAACTCCGGTCCTACAAGTCATGCGATACGCAATGCGGCCGCCGATCAGGCCGGACCGCGTTGGGCATCGCGACGGCGACGCCGCCGGCGTGTGGCCGCCGGCAACGGTCGCGATGATCTGGCGCGGGCCCAAACCCCGGCCCGAGCGGGAATGCGACGCGAACGCCGCGACGCGCGCGGCCCTGCCGCGACGACAGCGCACCGCCGCTGCGAGTGCGGCGCCATGGCGATCTCGACCGCCATGGCGAATCCGGGCGGCTCAGCTGCCTTTCTGGTTCTTCAGCAGCGCCGAATACTTTTCGATGCTCTGGTCGATGCTGTCGATCGCGAACTTGGCCGACGCGGCTTCCATCGCGCCCGCCGCGGCGGCGACCGCGGCCGCGGCGCCCATGAAGATGTCGGTGGCGAGAATGCCCAATGCGTCTTCGGCCGCCTGGATCGGCTTGTTCTCGACCAGGTCCTGAGTCATCTGCTTCATCAGCACGCCTTGGCTGGCCAATGCGATCTTGGTGACGCCGTCGAAGTACACCGCGGCCGATTGCGCGACCAGGCCCGCGGCCTGGCTGATCATCATGTCCGGGCCGGTGGCGATCTGCGCCGGCGCGTACGAGGCGGTCTCGGCGTTGGTGAATTGCACCGCCTGCACGATCTGTTTGTTGAGCGCATCGGTCGGCGTCGTCGCGCCGCCGCCTTGCGCCGCGGCAAGCGACGACTTGGAAGGACTGGACGCGGGCGGTGCGGGATTGGAGGCCGCGGCCGACGATGCGGACGGCGTCGCCGACGCTGCCGAAGCTGCGGACGATGACGATGACGACGGCGCGGACGATGCGGGCGACGCGGCTGCGGCGGCAGGTGCCG
>NZ_JBAMDI010000062.1:0-61503 GCF_036961695.1 Pseudomonas sp. CGJS7
CTGGCCGGTCCCACCAGCACCGACGGTGGCGTCACCGGTGGCAGCAAGCTGACCAACCTGGCGCAGGGCGAGGTCTCGGCCACATCCACCGATGCGGTCAACGGCGCGCAGTTGTACGCCGTCGCCGGCCAGAACGATGCAGCCTATGTGGCTCAGAACGGTCGCGGTCTGCGTTATGCGCGCAGCAACGAAACTGGTTTGGCCGAAGCCGATGCGCACGCTCAGGGCGTGGGTTCCAGCGCGGTGGGCTACAACGCCACCGCCTCGGCCGAGAACGCCGTGGCGCTGGGCCGCGATTCGGTCGCCGGTCACGCCAACTCGGTGGCGATCGGTGCCGGTTCGGCGACCACGGTCGGTGCGCAGAGCGGTTACAACGCGGCCTTCGTCGGCAGCAGCAGCTCGACCGGGCAAGTGCAGGTCGGCGGCCGCACCATCGGCGGTGTCGCCGCCGGTTCGGCCGGCGACGATGCGGTCAACGTGGCGCAGTTGCAGACCGGCGTAAATCAGGCGGTCGATCAGGCGGTGACCCAGGCCAACAGCTACACCGATGCGCGCGTCAATCAGGTCGCCGGCAACGTCGCCCAGTACGACAACCGCATCACCACGGTCGAAGGCGACGTCAACAGCGTCAAGAACGGTTCGGCGGGTTTGTTCCAGGTCAGCCAGGACAACACCGCCGCGCCGACCGCGACCGGCACCAACGCCGCCGCGGGCGGTGCTGGCGCCAACGCCTCGGGCACCGGCAGCACCGCACTGGGCAACGGCGCCAACGCTACGGCCAACAACGCGGTCGCGTTGGGCAGCAGCTCGGTGGCCGATCAGGCCAACACGGTGTCGGTGGGTTCGGCCGGCAACGAGCGTCGGGTCACCAACGTCGCCGCCGGCACCGCCGACACCGACGCGGTCAACGTCGCTCAGTTGAAGGGCTACAGCAACGGTGGTCTGCAGTACGACAAGAACGCCGACGGCAGCGTCAACACCAACAGCCTGACCTTCAACCCCAACGGCACCGGCCAGACCACGCTGCACAACGTCGCCGCCGGCAAGGCGCCGACCGACGCGGTCAACGTCGCCCAGCTGCAATCGGGCGTCGCCGACGCGGTGGTCCAGGCCAACAGCTACACCGATGGCCAGGTGACCGCGGTGCGCAACGATGTGTGGAAGCTCAGCGGCGATGTGCGCCGGGTGGAGCGCGACATGCACTCGGGCATCGCCACCGCGATCGCAATCAAGCCCGCGCCCTACGTGGCCGGCCGCACGACGTACTACGCCGGTTTCGGCGCGTACAAGAGCGAGGCCGCGTTCGGTGTCAGCTTGCGCCACACCTCCGACGATGGACGTTGGAGCCTGGAAGGCGGTGCATCGAGCAACCGCGATGGCGTCGGCGCTTACGTCGGCGTGAGCGGCGTGTTCGGCGACTGATCGGGCGCGACGGTCCGGTCTGCCGCGCGAGTTGGCGCGGCAGACCGGCCGTTCCGATTTGAAACCCATGCGACGCGGCCGGATCGGCCGCGTCTTCTTTCGGCCAAAACGAATCGCCATCGGGGTATTTCGAATGAGCCCGCACCGGATCGAACCGCGACCGCATTTGCTCTGCGATGAGCAGTGGCTGATCGTCGCGTCCCATCTTCCGCGCCAGTATCAGGCCCGGATCGTCAACAACACCGGCGACTACCGCGCCTTCATCGAAGCGGTGTTGTGGGTGGTGGAAAACAACGCGCCCTGGACCAGCATTCCGCGCAGCTACGGTTCCTGGCGGGCGATCTACGTGCGCTTCCTGCGTTGGGTCCAGGACGAGCACTGGATTGCGGTAGAGCGCGCCCTGGGCTTGGAGACCGCGATCGCGCGCAGCTTGCGCGACCGCGCCGAGCGCTACCGCGCCAACAATTTCTGGCGGCGCAAGCGGGTCGGGTCGGCCGATGCCGCGCCCCAGGCCGGCGAGGCGAACGAAATGGATATCGAGATCGCCAAGCGTTGGCTGGGCGCGCAAGCCGATTGAGCCGCGCGGGCCGCGCCGTATCTATTTGCGGTCGCCCGGCAAACCCCACGCCGTCTTCCGACCCAGCCTGGCCTGCTCCTATCCCCCCATGGGCCGGGCTAGTTCGTTATGCGCCGGATCGCTCGCCGATCCGGCGCTCTTTTTTTGTCTCCGCCGGACGGCAGGCGCTTGCCTGGGACCGAGAGCGGACGCATGATGACGCCGCCAGCCCAGCTGGCCTGGGGTGAGAAAGGGAGAGTCAAGGTCGAATCGCAACGCAGCGCGGAGTTTTCGCTGCGCCGATCTGGTAACAAGCCGCCGCGCCAGCAAGGTGAATCCGATGACGACTCCGTGGCCTGCCGATTCCCGTTATTTGCAGATCGACGACTTGGTCGTCGACTTGCGCTTCCGTCGGCTGATCGGGCCCGAGCAAAGCGTGGAAGTGCCGCAACGCGTGTTCGATCTGTTTCTGCTGCTGCTCAGCGAGCCGAGCAAGCTGCACACCCGCTCGGAACTGTTCGAGCGGTTGTGGTCCGGGACCATCGTCGAAGACACCAACCTGTCGCAGAACGTCTGGTTGCTGCGCAAAGCGCTGGGCGAGACGCGCAAGGGTTGGATCCGCACGGTTGCCAAGAGCGGTTACGTGTTCGAACCGCCTGGGCCGTTGCAGTGGTTTCAACAGCTGCCCGCGCCGGCCGCCGCAGTCGTCGACAGCGTAGCGGTCGCTATCGAGATGCCGGTCGCGGTCGCGATGCCCTTGGAGTCGCTGGATCCGCGCGCGGTTCCGGTGGCGCTGGAGCGTGCGGACCTCGACGCGGACGTGCGCGAGATCGCGCGGCCCGACCCGCTGGTGTCGCCGGCCGTGAATCGGCGCAAGCGCCGCTACCTGATTGGCGTCGCCGCCGCCGCGCTCGCGTTCGTCTGCATCGTCGTCGCGCTGCTGATCGGGCAGCCTTGGAAAGCCGCGGCCGGCAGTGCGGGGCGATCGGTGGCGGTCGTGGCGACGGGCGAGGCGCAATCCTCTACCGCGTGGGCGGCGACGCTGTTCGAACAATGGCTGTCGTGGAAGTTGGACAGCCTGCCGGAAGTGAATCTGGTCACCGAGAGCGATCTGGCGGCCGGCGGCGGCGCCGCCTCGGTGGATGTGGTGTTCTTGTCGTCGGAGCGATTGCCGGACGATTCCGGGCGTATCGGGGTGTATGCGCGCCTGCTGCGCGACGGCAAAGAAGAACGTTTCCAAGCCACTGGCGCGGTGGCCGAAGCGCCCGCGCTGGTGGATTCGCTGTCGCGGCAGATCGTGGGCCGGCTGCTGCCGGAGCACAAACAGCCTTGGCCGGCGCTGGAACTCAGCGCCGCCGCGGCCGAGCGCTATGCCAAGGCCGCCGAGGCCTATCGCCAGCGCGACTGGATGGCGGTGGCGAAGATCGGCGGCGAGGTGGTCGGCATGGCGCCGCGTTTCGGCCTGATGCGTTTTCAACTCGCCGACGCGCAAGCCAACTTGTACAACTCCGCCGCCGCCAACGAGCAGATGCAGGCCGCGGTGCGGTTGCTGTCGCCGGTGCCCGACAGCGTGGAGGCGCAATTGCAGGCCCAGCGCCTGGCGATCGATCCCTTCAGCGAGAAGAATGCATTGGAGTCCTACTCCGCGCTGATCGAACGCTATCCGAACAAAGCCGCCTATCGGCTCGCGCATGTCTACTTGTTGCTGGCGGTGGGCCGGCCGAAGGACGCGCTGGAGCGATTGGCGGCGATGCCCAACACGCACGAGGCGGCCAGCGTGCGCATCGCCAGGCAGCAACTGAGCGCCGATGCGTATCGGATGATGGGCGATGTGGGGCGTTCGCGGGCGATAGCGACGAAAATCGAGAAGATCACCCGCGATCTCGGTCCGGGTTGGACGATCGAACGGGCCGACGCGATGATGAACTTGGCGATCGCCGACACCTATCAGCATCCCGAACGCGGCACCTCGCCCTGGTACTTGAAAGCGGCCGAGCTCTACGAGCAGGCGGGCAACTCGACCCGGGCGCTGCATTCGCGTTTTCTCGCCCAGTCGACCGCGCTGCCCGGGCAGGGCAGCGATGCCGAGATGGGCGAGCTGTTGGCGCGCGCGCGCGCCGGCGGCTATTGGCGCCTGGAAGTCATGGCGTTGATGGCGAGCGCGACCCGTTTGGGCGGCATGGGCGACGTGGCCGGCCAGCGGGCCAAGTATCAACAGGCCTACGCGGTGTCGGAAACCATCAGCGACGTGCGCTCGATGAGACAACTCAACATCATCATGTTGAACGATCTGATCCAGACCGGGCGATTCGCCGACGCCGACGCGAGCATCGCCCGCCTGCGCGATAGCGACCTGCAAACCGGCGCGGTGTACATGTACGGATCGAACGTGGCCAAGCTGGCGGCGATCCGCGGACGCTACAAAGAGGCGCTCGCCGCTTTGGACGTGGCCGATAAGCTGCAATCCAATTCGCCCGGCCAGGCCGATGGCGGGATGAAGAAAACCCTCGGCTGCGTTCGCGGCGATGTGCTGACCTCGTTGGGCCGTATCGCCGAGGCGCGCAAGTACCTGGACAGCTGCGCCAAGGCGAACTACCGGTTCGCCGGTTCCACGGCGATGCTCGCCCAGAGCCGGGTCGAACTGTTGGCCGGCGACCGCGAACGCGCTGCGGCTTTGCTGGATCAAGTGGAGAAGGTGCGGGTGACCGGGGCGTCGGGCAAGTGGACGCATCTGATCGGCGTCGCCGCGGTCTGGCTGCGTCTGGGCGACACCGCGCGCGCCGACCGCATCCACGCGCAGGTGCTGCCCGAACTGCAGCCGAGCGGCTACACGATGCTGATCGCCGCGGTGCGGGTCGGGCAGGCCGAAAGCGCGGCGACCCAGGGCGACTGGGCGCAGGCTCGCTTGCATGCGGCCGAAGCCAGAAAGCTCGCGCCGGGCGATGCCTGGTCGCTGCTCAGCCGGGTGGCGTTGGTCGAGGCCTGGGACGCGCGCGAACGGGGCGATATGGCGGCGGCCGGCGGCATCGGCTCCCAGTTGCACGATCAAGCGCGCCGATTGGGCGATGTGGCGATGGAGCTGCAAGTCCATCGCTTGTTGCCCCCGGGGGTGATGCAGAACGATTGCAGCGCCGCCGAACGCGAAGCGATGATGGCGCGCACGGGCATGCGCGGCGCCGGTGCGGGATGGCTGGATTCGAAAGCGACGGGGCCGCGCGCTGCCGCCTACTCGGGCGATCGAGGGCGCGATCTGGCCGAGGCCGTCGCAGTGGCGCGACCCTAAACGCTTTGCCGCTCAAGGCTCTCAGACGCCGAAAGGCCGCAATCTCGTAGCTCCGGTGCGCGCGCCGGATCGCGCCGGAACGGGGCCAAACGTCCGATGATCCGAAGTTCATGGTTTCCGCGAGTACTGGCACGCCCGCTGCATCCGCAGCCGGGCGCCCACCGCGTGATTCCATGACAGGAGCAAGCACCATGAAATGGTTTTCGGCAACCGGTATGGCCCTGCTGGCGGCGATCGGACTGATCCAATTGTCCGGCGCCACCGCATCGGCCGCGACGCCGGCGTTTACGTTGAACCCCGCATTCTGCACGCCGGTCTGCGGCGCCTCGCAGTTGGCCCAGCAGTCCTGGAACAAGCCGGCGCGCGCGCTGTATGAAGATCAGGACGTGGTAGTGGACGTCTCCGCGTCCGACCTGCTGCAGGCCGGCATCGAAAACGTCTACGTCAGCACGATGTCGGGCGATCAGGCGTTCACTTCGTCGGGGCAGTTCACCGCCAACGCGACCGGCGGCGGCATCGGCATCGTGCTGGGATCGGCGCACCCTCCGTACCACCCGACCTGCGTCGGCGCGGACTCCAGCAACCGCCAGTTCGGCATCTTCGCTTACAGCTGGGGCGATCCCTACGGACCGACCTCGGGCATGGTCGCGTGCAAGAACGTCGCCAAATCGCTGCTCGCCAGCGGCAACGTGCGGATCTCGGTGATCACCTCGTGCGGCCGTGGGCTGCGCCCGCTGTGCTCGGTCACGGCCACGCTCACCAGCCTGTCGACCGGCGCGGTGCTGGCGACGGCATCGGCCCAGGGCGTGAAGATCAAGAATCCGAACAGCGCCCGCAAGATCTGGTACGGCGTGAGCAACTACGACGCGGCCGCGCCGAACTATCCGGTGACCTTCACTCCGGTTACCGAGAGCTACTACGCGGAAATCGAGCCGGTGTGCAATCCGATTTGTCCGTGATGCTTTTCTGTTCGTAAGCCACGAGGGTTTGGCCCAAGCCTCGGGATTTGCGCTTGCTTTCGGTGGTGACGTCGGGTCCCGGGAAAAACCGGGGCCCGACGGCATCGCCCGGAGCACATGCCCGCGGCCGGACGCTGCCGCCGGGCCGTGAGCCGCGCATATCGCCGAGGTATCGAAAAACGCATCCGCCCCGGCAACATCGCGCCCGCTTGAATGGCTGTGTGTTCCCACAGTCAGGCGCGTATCGGCATGAAATCCATTCTCCTCGCGGGCTGCGCCCTGTCGATGCTGCCGGCCATCGCCGGCGCGCAAGATGCCGCGATGCAAGCGCGCGGGACCGCGCCTTCGGCCGCTTCGACGCGCTCGGATCCGCCGATGCGCGACGGCGGGGCAGCGCCGACGGTGCTCGATGCGGTCGTGGTCGCCAGTGATCGTACCGGCGCGACGATCGGGCCGATCCGGCCTGAGACCGTACTGAGCCGGCAAGCCCTGCGGGCGACCGGCGCGGCCGATATCGATGCGCTGATCGAAACCTTGTCGCCGCAACTGGGCAGCGCGCGCGGACGCGGTGGCGAAGCCGTGGCGATGTTGCTCAACGGCCGACGGACCTCGAGTTATCGGGAGATCCGCGACATCCCCATCGACGCGATCAGCCGCCTGGAAGTTCTGCCCGAGGAGGCCGCGCTCGCCTATGGCTATCGCGCCGACCAGCGCGTGGTGAATCTGGTGCTCAAGCCCGATTTCCGTTCGACGGCGGGGCAACTGCGCGGCACCGTCGCGGGCGACCGCGGCTATTCGGGCGGGGCCGCCGATGCCACCGGCTTGACCATCGACGATGACGCCCGCACCAGCATCAATGTGCGCGCCGAAAGCGGCAGCGGGAGTGGTGTTGGCATTCCGACCGAGCGGCTATCGCCCAAGGAAGGCGTGGGCGCCGACCCGGTTGCGGGCGCATTGTCGGGAACGCGGCGCGAGGCCAGGGCAGGTTTCACCCTCCACCGCCGAATCGATGCGGTCGGGGCGACCGGCAATCTGGAGGTCGGCCATAGCGATGGACGCGCGCGCGGCGACTTCGAGCAAGCGCCTGCGCAGCGTTCGATTCGTAAAACGACCCAGGACGAAGTCCATGCTGGCGTGGTCTTGGACGCGAATGCGGGACGCTGGTATTGGTCCGTCGTTGCGAACGCCGATGCTTCGCGCGACAGAATCGACAACGACGCCAGCGGTCGCCGCGGCGGCGACCGCGCGCGGAGCAGGCTGCGGTCCGGCGATGTCGATGCGACGGCGAATGGGCCCTTGTTCCCGGTCGCGGCCGGCGAGGCGACGGTCGCGATCGGCGCCGGTGCGAAAACGCTGCGCCTGGACAGCGATCGCCATCGAGGCGGTGTCAGCAGCGGCCGCTCGCTCGGGCGCGACAGCGGCGATGTTTCGGTCAGCTTCGATCTGCCCGTTTCCCGTCGCGGCAGCGGTTTCGCGTCGCTAGGCAATCTGGCGTTCAACGGCAACGCCCAGGTTCAGCGCTTGTCCGACTTCGGAACGCTGAAGGCCATCGGCGCGGGCCTGTATTGGTCGCCCGTGCCGCGTCTGGACTTGATCGCCAGTTGGACCAGAGAACAAGCCGCGCCGACCTTGCAGCAACTCGGCGAGCCCGCGTTGGAAACTTCCGGCGTTCGGCTGCTGGATTTCACCAGCGGTCAGTCGCTGACGGCGACGGTGGTCAGCGGAGGCAACCCGCACCTGCAAGCCGATCGCCGCAACGTGGTGAAGTTCGGCGCGAACTGGAAACCGCTGCAAGACAGCGATTTCAGGCTCCGCGCCGATTACGTCCGCGCGCGGCTGAGCAACCCCATATCCGACCTCACCGCATCGGCCCCGGTGTTCGAAGCCGCGTTCCCCGAGCGATTCGTCCGCGATGCGGGCGGAGCGCTGATCGCCGCCGACTTTAGGCCGGTCAACTTCGCCAGCGCCCGGCGCGATCTGCTTCGTCTGGGCTTCGACGTTTCCGTGCGCCTGGGCGCCGAGGCCGAAGAGGATGCGCCCGCAGAGGATGCGATGCCGGCGCCGATGCAGATCGCAAACGGGCCGCAACCGGTGCGCACGCTGTTTTCGCCGAGCGACGGCGGCCGGGTCTGGTTCTCGTTGACCGATACCATCGCGCTGACCGACAGGGCCACCGTCCGCGACGGCCTGACACTCGACTATCTGCGCGGCGACGCCGTCGGCCACAGCGGCGGCCGGCCGCGCCACGACCTGGAGGCGCGTATGGGCTACTACGACAACGGACGCGGAGCGGTCCTGTCGACGCACTGGCGCAGCGCAACCCGGGTAGCGACCGCGGGTTCCGGCGAGCTGCGATTCTCGCCGTACACGACCTTGGACCTCAGGCTGTTCGCCAACCTGGATCAACGCATCGGGCTGATCTCCAAATACCCTTGGCTGGAAGGCGTGTCGATTCACCTGGAAGCGACGAACCTGCTGGACGCGCGGCCGCGCGTGCGCGACCGCTCAGGCCTGGCGCCTTTGGCGTTCCCGCCGGATTCGCAAGAATCGGCGGGCCGCGCGATCGGTATCGTCTTGCGCAAAGGCGGCGGAGGCATCGGCGGTTAGCGTGTGCGCAAAGCGTTGCGCGAGGTTACTGCCGGCGACTTCCGTTATCGAAAGCGGTTACGGTGCCGGCTTGCCCGGCGTCGATGTTGCTTTCGTCGCCTTGGCGCCGCCACGCGCGCCGGCGGCCGGTTGGGAAAACCCGGCGCGCGTGATCTTTTGTGCGTCCAGCCAAGCGGTCAGCACCGCAAAGTACTCCGGTGCTTCCGCCCGCACCCGTTCGGTCTGGGTTGGGTCCATCTGCGCCTTGGGCGCCATCGAGGTCGCCATATGGTGGTCGGCGCCGGCGATCACCCGCATCGCCACGTTCGGCCGCGGCCGTGCGGCGATCCGCGCCACCGAGGTCGCGACCGGCACCACCGGATCGGCGCTGCCGAACAGGATCAACGACGGCACCCGGACCCGGTCGAGCGTGGGCAACGGGTCGTATTCGATCTCCTTGCGCCAGCGCGAGGTGGCGCGGTCGCCCACGGTGCGGCTCATGTACAACTGGTCGAACCACGGCTCGGCCTTGATTTCATCGATCCGCTGCTGCGCCACCGCGCGGTCGCCGGTTCCGCGCATGTAATCGTCGAACGCCTGCCGCGCCGCGCGCATTCGCTGGATCTGCTCTTCGGGGTAGCCGTTGATCCGCAGGCTGTTCTCGGAGCGGAACATCATCTGCACATCCGGCGTCACCAGCGGCGCGGCGATGGAGACGACGAAACCCACCTCGTTACTGCGCGAGGCCGCCAGCAGCGCCAGCCAGCCGCCCTGGCTCAGGCCCCAGATGCCGATCCGCCGCGGGTCCAGCCGGGTGTCGGCCTTGAGCATCCGCACCGCCGCGATCGCGTCGTCGGCGAGCATGGCGTAGTCGCTGTCGCCCAAGCGGCCACCGGATTGGCCGCTGCCGCGCCGGTCGTAGGCGAGCACGGCGATGCCGAGCGGCGGCAGCATTTGCTTGAGGTGGTCGTACAGCAACGCGTCGCGCAGCGGTTTGGAAGCGGTGTGGGTGATCACGACGGCGCCCAGGGCGCGTCCGCCGCTGGGCAAATACAGCGTCCCGCTCAGCGTCGCATCGCCGCTGCGGAAGGTCTTGTTCTCGGCGACGATCCGGGTCGAAGGCGAAGCGCTCCACACCGGCGTGGCTTGCTCGGCGGCCGCCGCACCCATGCCCGACATCGACCACAACGCCATGATCCCGACAGCGAAGGCGATTTTGGCGAACCCGCCCGGGCTCGACCGACGCTTGGCGCTCTGCGCGGCCGATCTTTGCGCCGGCCCGCAAACGTGCTTGTCGGTTGGCGCGTGGATATCGCTCATGCTCGCTCCTGAGTTGTCTGGCGGTGCAACTTCGCAACAGGCCCGCGGCCCGGTCGGCATCGCGCTCATCCGACGCCCCACAACGCACGCGCTTCTTCGGCAAGCAGATCGGGCAACTCCTCCGGCCAGAACAGCCTGCCGTCCTCCACCCGGCGCACGCCGCGGGATTGCGGCAGCGTCCGGTCGAGCCATTCGGCCCAGATCATCGGAAACAGCGGATCGGCCGTGCCCCACAGCATGCGCGTCGGCGTGGCGCAGCGCTTGAGCGCGGGTTCGATGGCGATCAGCGGGTTGGGTTCGAACGCCGCCAGGTGGCGATTCAACTGCGCTCTGCGCAGCGGCGAGGCCAGCAACGGGGTGAAGTAATAATCGATGGATTCGTCGCTGAAGCTGGCGGGGTTCATGTAGGCCGAACCGCCGATGCCTTGCGGCGAGCGTGCGTACTCGCGATCTTCGAGATGGCGCGCCATCTTCTGATCGTAGACGCCGTCGCGGGCTTTCTGGATCGAGTTGCGCATCTGCGGCGGCGGGCTGTTCTCGTGCACCTCGCAGTTGGTGAGGATCAGGGTGCGAACCCGGGCGGGATGCTGCACCACGAACAACTGGGCGACGGTTCCGCCGCTGTCGTTGGCGACGATATCGACGCTGGCGATCGACAGCGCGTCGAGGAATGCGGCGAGCATGTCGGACTGCGCCTGCGGCGACAGGTCTTGTTGATCCGGCGCGTCGGTATAACCCAAACCGATCAGATCCGGCGCCAGACAACGCCGATACGGCGACAGCCGCTGCAGTGCGCCGCGCCATTGGAATCCGTTCAACGGAAAGCCGTGGATGAAAAGCGCCGCCGGGCCGCTGCCGCGTTCGACCCAGGCGATCCGGCCGAAGGGTGTCGGAATCAAACGCCTCGACGCATGGAAGGCCGCGGCATCCATCGGCGGCGATCGCTCGCGGCCGCCGCCTGTCAGCCGGCAGCCGGGAAGCGCGAGCAATCCAGCGGCGCAAGCGCCGGTCCACAAGAGTTCTCTTCGTTTCATGCCTGTTCTCCCGTGCCGCAACGGCGCAGCGGCATTGGTTAGTGGGACTGAAGTGGATTCGATGCGTTGCTGCCGTCGACCGGCGCAGCGGCGGGCAGTTGCACGGTGACGCGGAGTCCGCCGGCGGCGCGCGGGCTCAGGGTGAGGGTGCCGTCGTGGGCGTGGACGATGCTTTTGACGATGGCCAGGCCGAGGCCGACACCGGCGTGGTCGCTGCGTATCCGTTCGGCGCCGCGCTGGAACGGCTCGGTGAGCGTGGCGATGGTTTGCGCGGACAGCGGCTCGCCGGTGTTTTCCACGGTGAGCATGGCATGTTCGGGATAGGCGCTGGTGGTGACCCATACCGCGCCGCGCTCGGGCAGGTTGTGCACGATCGCGTTGTGCACCAGGTTCGTCGCCAACTGCAACAGCAAGGCGTGCGAGCCCACGGTAGGGGTGATGTCGCCGAAGGTCTCGACGGTAATGTCGCGCTTTTCCGCGAGCGGCAACAAGGTTTCGCTGGCTTCTTCGGCCAGCAGCGACAGATCCACGCGCGCGCGGGCGAAGGCGCGTTGGTCGGCGCGGCTGAGCAGAAGCAATGCTTCGGTGAGGTCGATCGCGCGCGTGTTGACCGTGCGCAGGCGCCCGACCAGTTCCTGGATATCGCAGTCGGGGTCGTTGCGGACGACTTCCAGCAGGGTTTGGGTAATCGCCAGCGGCGTGCGCAATTCGTGAGAGGCGTTGGCGGCGAATCGTCGCTGCTCGGCGACCTGCGCCTCTAACCGGGCGAGCATGGTGTCGAAGCTGTCGGCGAGTTGGCGGAACTCATCCTGACGCCCTTTCATCGCGATCCGGTGCGAGAGCGAGCCGTTCGCGGCCGCGCGCGTGGCCTCGCCGATGCGGGTCAGCGGCGCGAGCATGCGGCCGGCGAGGAGCCAGCCGCCGAGCAGGCCGAAGATCAACAGGAACGCCAAGCCCACCACCGCCGCGGCACCGAACACCGACGGGCCGAAGTTGTACGGATCGAACGCGCGGTGCAAGTCGGAAAGATTGGGGATGAGCCTGCGGAAGGGCACGTTGCGCAGCAGAAACACCCAGGTCGCGGTCAGCAGCACCATGCCCGCGAACAGGGCGAACCCGGCGTAGCTGAGGGTGAACTTGAGGCGCACGCTCAAGCCGCGCGCCCTATCCATGGCCGTCCTCGGCGGGCCCGCTGCCGGTCGTCGTGTCGATGCGGTAGCCCACGCCGAGCACCGTGGCGATCAGCCAGGGTTCGCCGAGGCGTTTGCGCAGGGCCGAGACCGTGATGCGGACCGAGTTGGTGAACGGGTTGGTGTTTTCGTCCCAGGCGCGCTCCAGCAGTTCTTCCGCGCTGACCACGCCGCCTTCGGCTGCGACCAGCACTTCGAGCACGGCGAACTGTTTGCGGGTCAGCGCGATATAGCGGCGGTCGCGGTAGACCTGACGGCGGAACGGGTCCAGATACAGACCGGCGATCTCCCGCACCGGCGGCCTGCTGTGGCCGCGCCGGCGATGCACGGCCCTGAGCCTGAGCACGAGTTCGCGCAGCTCGAACGGTTTGGTGAGGTAGTCGTCGGCGCCGATCTCGAACCCGGAAGCCTTATCGTCCAGCCGGTCGGCGGCGGTGAGCATGAGGATCGGCATACCGCTGCCGGACGCCACGATGCTCCTGGCGATGTCGTCGCCGCAGGGGCCGGGGATGTCGCGGTCGAGCACCGCGGCGTCGTAGCGGTTGGTGCCCAGCAGCTCCAGCGCGGCGTTGCCGTCGCCGGCGATGTCGGCGGCGATGGCTTCCAGACGCAGGCCATCGCGGATGGCTTCGGCCAGATAAGGTTCGTCCTCGATGATCAACACGCGCATGTTTCGATGCTACGGGTCGGAGCATATCGTCAGCATATCGAAACGGTCCGGGCCCGGCCTGGGCCGAACGGCAGGGGCGGCGGGCGGGGCAGGGCGTCCGGGCGGCCTTGAACTGCTTTGCGAGTTCGGTCCTGGCCAGGGGCGATGCGGTCGCTACGAGTTCGAGCCCGGCGGCGAACAGCATTCGCACTACTTCTATCTCAACAACTGGAAGTGGTTCGGCCGATCCGCGTGGCTTGCCCGAATAGTCGAACACGCTAAGCATCTGCTGGCGAGGACTCGCCGGCCGCCAAACAAAAGGGCCGCATCGCGGCCCTTTCGTCTTATCGGTGTCCCGCGGGCTTTAGCCGCTATTGGCCCGAGCCTGGATCTGCTCGTAATTGCGCCGCGCGATATCCCCGTCGGCCGCGTCGGAGATTTCCAGCAGCGTCTTGGGGAAGTTCTGGGTTTCGCCGGCCTGGCCGCGCACCAGTCCGACCGCGAACTGCAAGGTGTTGGTCACCGGCGTGCCGTCGTAGTGATACGCCAGCACCGAGATCGAGTTGGTGCCGCCGAAGGTGTCCGCGGCGCTGCGGGTCTGGTCGGACAGCGCGCGCATCTGGTCTTCGCTGAAGGTCAGCGTGGTGGTCTTGCCGGCCTTGATCTCGCCTTCCTGCGCGCGGCCGCCGCTGAGCGCCCAGTTCAATTGCTTCGCGCCGTTTTCGTCGGGCTTGACCTTGATCTGGTAGGTGCGTTGCGACAGCACTTCGTTGCCTTGCGCGTCGTAACGCTGGGTCACGCTGAGCGGGACGCCGCCGGAGTACTGAAGGTCCATCTGCATCGAGTAGGAACCGTCCGGGTGGGTCGCCTTGGTCCACACGCCGGTGTTCTGCGCGCCGGCGAAGTCGGCGCCGAGCGGGCCGAGTTCGATCTTGGCGCGGGTCTGCGAGGAGTAATCCACCCGCTCGATGGTGGCGACGTGGCTGACGCCCGGGGTCTGATGCGCCACTTCGCCGGTCGCGACGAAATGCGCGTAGGCGGCCTGGCCGTCCGGGGTGGAAATGTCGAAGTCGGCGGTGCGGACCTTGGATTCGCCCAGGTTGTCCTGACGGCCCAGGGTCAGCTTGGCGCCGTCGATGCCGACGTTGACGCCGTTGAAGGCTTCGACCGCTTCGTTGGGGCCCATCGCCACGCGCACGGTGGTGTCGCTGGTGCGGGACACCGAGAAGCTGGTGCCGCTGGCGTCCTTGACGTTGGTTTCGGTGCCGATGTAACGGAACGTGCCTTCCATCTTGGTCTGCGTGAAGGTCTGACCGTCCAGCGACACGCTCGCGCCCTTGGGAATGGTGGTCGGGTCGAACGGGTTGATCTTCTTGGCTTCGGCTTCGGACTTGGCCAAGTCCTGCTGGCCCGGGAAGGTGACCTTGTAGCGCGAACGGAAGCCGGCGCCTTCGCCGAGTTCGGCGCTGGCCAGGGTCTTGCCCTTGCCGCCGTCGATGCCGGCCGCGACGCTGACCATCACGCTGCTCTCGGCCTCGCTCACGGTCACTTCGGTGTTGCCGTTCTTGTGCGCGGCGCCGGAGGTGTGCGCGGTATCGGCGCGCACGTTGATTTCGAACGTCGCGCCCGAGGCCTTGTCGTTGGGAATGCCGAACGGGGTGGGCCGGTGGTCGTAGGACGCGGGCGTGCCTTCCACGCCGGCGGAATACTTCACCGTGCCGTCGGCCGGATTCCAGGTCACCGCCGCGTTCGGCCCGCCCAGGATGAACTCGCTGGTGGACGACGGATAGGTCGGATTGAAGTCGCTGGTGATCGGCTCTTCGGTGACGCTCAGCGACGCCGGCGGAATGTTGAGCACATCGCCGTTGTAGATCATGTCGCCGCCGGTGGTGGCGGCTTCGTCGCGGCGGGCCTTGTCCTGGAAGATTTCCGGGTTGGCCGCGCGCAGCGCCTGCGGGGTGATGCCGTAGCGCTCGGCGATGCTGTTGACCGAGGTGTCGACGCTCACCACATGCGTGGTGGCTTGGTTTTGCGGTGCCAGCGGCGGGATGTACGGGCCGCCGTCGATCGAGGGGATATTCACATCGGTCTCCGTGCGCTCGGGGACTCGGCGCAGATAGACCAGTCTAAGCACTGTCACGCGAACGTAAACTAGCGTTCACCCTAGGTAGCCGTGCGTCGGTCCCAGGTTCGCGCTTGTGTGACGGCGTTTGCGCTCGCGAAAAGCCGGGGTTTTCGTGCGCGTAAGCAGTAATCGCTGACAAATGTCAGAACGGCGCTGGTGTCGGCTGGCGCGCGGCCGCTGAGGCGAGCGTTCAGGCCCGCGCGATCCGCTCGATATAGGCCAGGAACATATCCGACATGGCGTCGGCGTAGGCCTTGATTTCCGCCGGGGTGCGCGGAGATTCCGAGAACTGTTTGCCGACGGTGCTCAAGGTGGTGCCGATCAGGTCGCCGGCGCGTTTGCGCGCGGCCAGGGCGGTGTCCGGCAGCATTTCGCGGAGGAAGGTTTGCAGGGTGCGCTCGCCGTTGGCCCGCGCCTTCTTGGTTTCCGGCGCGTCGCGGTACAGCGGCGCGGCGTCGCTGAGCGCGACCCGCATCTGCGCTTCGTCGCATTCGGACTGCAGGAACGCATGCACCATGCGGCGCAGCCGTTGCTGCGGCGGTTTGTCGGGATCTTTGAGGATCACGCTCAGCAGATCGGTGGTCTGCCGCCATTCGTCGCTTTGCAACCGGAACAGGATCGCGGCCTTGTTGGGGAAGTATTGATACAGCGAGCCGACGCTGACGCCGGCGCGTTCGGCGACGCGGGCGGTGGTGAACCGTTGCGCGCCCTCTGCTGCCAGCACTTGCGCGGCCGCTTGCAGGATCGCCGCCACCAGTTGATTCGAACGCGCCTGTTTGGGCTGCTTTCGCGAGGAGATTCTGGGGGGCTTGCGATCGGTCATGGCCGAATCATAGCGGCTCGCCGCGGCGGTGCGCCTGGCCTGCGCTTCCGCCGCCATGCGCGATGCGGCCGGCATCGGGCTTCATGCAAGCGGCGTTGGCATGCCGCAAACGCGAACAATGTCCGATCGATGCGTGCGCAGACCGCGCGGGATCGGTCGTGAGGCAGCCGAAATCAACGGGAAAATCGCGTGTTTCGCGCTGCGATAACGATGCGGAATCCAATGCGAATACAAAACGCGACGATTTATTCGTATTGTTTTCCCACACCGAATTTCACTAGCTCAAGGCAGACAAAACCATGAACACGCTTACCGCCGCGCCGCTGGCTTCGTTGATCGATCGGCTGTTCAAGCAGGCCGACGATGCGGGCAGTCCGGTCGCGACCGAGTTGTCGCGCGAAGAGCGCCAACGTCTGATGCACAGCAAGACCGAGTACCTGGATCTGTACGGACGATTGAAGGACCTGTGGCTGCCGGTTTCGCCCGAAACCGGGCGCCTGCTGTACATGCTGGCGCGTGCGACCGGCGCACGAAACATCGTCGAATTCGGCACCTCGTTCGGAATTTCGACCTTGCACCTGGCCGCGGCCGTGCGCGACAACGGCGGTGGCCGGATCATCACCACCGAATTCGAACCCTCGAAGGTGGCGCGCGCGCAGCAGCACATCGCCGAGGGCGGCTTGCTGGACCTGGTCGAGATTCGCGCAGGAGATGCGCTGCAGACGCTCGCCTCGGATCTGCCCGACTCTATCGATCTGCTGCTGCTCGACGGCGCCAAGGCCTTGTATCCCGAAGTGCTGGCGCTGGTGGAATCGCGCTTGCGTCCGGGCGCGCTGATCGTCGCCGACAACGCCGATTACAGCCCGGAGTATCTGAACAAGGTGCGCTCGCAGGGCTCAGGTTATCTGTCCGTTCCTTTCGCCGAAGACGTCGAGTTGGCGATGCGGCTCGGCTGATCCTTCTCCAACCGATCGAGATCTTGCAGGAGATCGACATGAAAGTATTCGTAACCGGCGCCTCCGGCTGGGTCGGCTCGGCCGTGGTCGATGAATTGCTCCGCGCCGGGCATGCGGTGACGGGCTTGGTACGTACCGACAAAAAAGCCGAAGCGGTGTATGCAGCCGGCGCGCAGGTCGTTCGCGGGACGCTCGACGATCTCGATACCTTGCGCACCGCCGCCGCGTCCGCTGATGCGGTGGTGCACACGGCGTTCAATCACGAGGCATTCAACGGCGACTTTTCCAAGTTCGCCGAAGCTGCCGAGCAAGACCGGCGCGCCATCGAAACCCTGGGCGCGGCCTTGGAGGGTTCGCAACGGCCACTGCTGGTGACTTCGGGCCTTGCGGGCATGGCCCGCGGCGCGAGCGAGAGCGAGGCACCGCGGCCGGGCTTCCCGCGCCAATCCGAGCAGGCTGCCAACGCCGCCCGCGAGCGCGGCGCGCGGGTGGCGACCGTGCGTCTGGCGCCTTCGGTTCACGGCATCGGCGATTACGGTTTCGTCCCGATGTTGATCCGCGCCGCGCGCCGGCACGGCGTGTCGGCCTACATCGGCGCCGGCGAGAACTGCTGGTCCGGCGTACACCGCCGCGACGCCGCACGCGTCTATCGTCTGGCGCTGGAGCATGGTGCGACGCAGACGGCCTACCACGCGGTCGCGGACGAAGCGGTGCCGTTCAAAGCCATCGCCGAAACCATCGGCCGCCGACTGGGCTTGCCGGTGCAGTCGCGCGAACGCGAGCACTTCGAGTGGTTCGCGCACATGGCCGGCGGCGATATGGCGGTGTCCAGCCGGCGTACGCGCGAGGTGCTGGGCTGGGCGCCGATGGGGGCGGGCTTGCTCGCCGACATCGATCAACCGGCTTATTACGCCGGTTGATCGACATCCAAGGGCAACGGTTACGGATTGGCGATGGGCGTAGTCGTATCCGCGCTCAATCGCCACTGGCCGCGTTCGCGCGCCCAGTTGGCGACATCGATCGCGTGCAGGGTGATGCCGGCGGAGGGAATGGTGAACTCGATCCGGTCCACGACCACGGCGCTGGAGCACTGGTTGATCGTCTGCGCCAACAGGGTGCGCTTGAAGGTGTAGTTGCTGGCCATCACCGCGCGGTAGAAGGCTTCGATCGCCGGTTTGCCGTTGAGCACCTGGCCCAGGCTGTTGATCTGGATCGCGTCGTCGGCGAAGCCGGCCATGAACCGGGTGAGGTCGCGGCGGGCGAAGGCGTCGCCGAGCGCTTCGGAAGTGCGTTCGAATTCGCGCTGACAGTGGCGATGCTGCGCGGTCAGCGATTGCTGCGCCGACGCGATGCTCGGAATCGAGGCGGACAGCGCGAACATCGTGCACGCGGCGGCCATGCAGGTTCGGGTCTTCATGTTCGGTCCTTGCTGAAGTGATGGGAGACCGAACGTTATCGAAGGCGTTTGCGCGGCGATGTACCTGGATCGCGAAAGAAACTGGCGCGCTCGCGCAAAGCGCGCCGGCTGCGTGCTTGCTTGCCGCATCGCTGGCGAAAGCTGTTCGCGGCTTGCTCACATGCTCGCGATGCTGCGCACGTCGGAGTTCGCAGACGTTGGTTCGTGCGAAGCGGCCGCGGCGAATTCGGCGCGGCCGCTCGCGTATCGATCAAGCCGCCTCGTTGGCCAGGTCGCGCAAACGCTGTTGCAGCAGCTCGCGCACCTGCGGCATCGGAATTTTCGCCAGTTCCGCCAGCGTGCGCTCGCGGCCGATCTCGCGCGCGACGGTCAAGCCGACCAGATAGCCCGAGCGCGCGGGTTCCGGGCCCTTGTAGCCGGCGCCGAAGAAGCGGTTGGCGTCGTCTTCGGCGCGCGAGTCGAGCACCGCCAGCAGTTTCGCCGCCAGTGGCCGCACGCCCGCGTCGTCGACGGCAGCCAGCTTCTGGTCGTCCAGCAGCACCCGCAAGCGCGATGCGTCGGGGTTCAGGCGTTCGCTGACATAGGTGGCCAAGCCCTCCATCCACAGCGAGCCGTAGATCGGCGGCGTGTCGTCCATCACCAACTCGGGCTGATGTTGGCCGTGGTAGAGGTGAAAGGATTCGTGATCCAGGAACACCGACAGATTGGCGTCGGCGCCGTGGTAGCGGACGATTCCGTCGATGCCGACGAACAGCGGCAGTTTGCCGCGCCACGGCCGCAGATGGCCGTCGAACATCAGCAGCGAGGGCATCAGATAGATCGGCGCGCGTTCGCGTTGGAAGTCGGGGAACTCGCGCTGGAAGTGTTCGCTGTGGCGGCGGTAGTGGTCGCCGAATTCATCGCTCATGCGCCGGGTGTCGGCGGCGATGGCGTCGAACTTGGGCAGCCAGCCGTTCAGTCGTTCCAGCGTCGGCTTCAGCCCGGCGCCGGCATACAGCTCGGCATTGGGAACGAAGAACGCGTCGTGCAGCGCTTGCGCCCGGTCGTCGGCGTCGCGACCGGCGTCGTAAGCGCGCCAAAACGCGGGCATCAGGTCGGTCGGCGATTGCGTGTCGGCTGCGGGAAGCTGGCCGGTGAAGGCGAGCAATGCGGTCAGGGCGGACAGGCGCAGCAGGTCGCGGCGTTGCATGCAGATTCCTTGGTCGATTCGACTCCGATGCCGCGCTTTGCCAAAGCGCGGTCGCTAGTCGAATTCATGAGGGCGGCCGCGCGCCGCGGCTCAATGCGCGGCGCGCGGACGTTGCCGTGATCGGATTACCAGATCTTGATGCGATCGGCCGGCGCCAGGTACAGCTTCTCGCCCGGCTTGGCGCCCCAGGCGTCGTACCACGCATCGATGTTGCGCACCGTCTGCGCGCGCTGCGCGCCCGGCGCGTGGCCGTCGGTGAGCAGGCGTTGACGCAAGGCGGCGTCGCGGATCTTGCTGCGCCAAGTTTGGCCGTAAGCGAGGAAGAAGCGCTGGTCGCCGGTCAAGCCGTCGATCACCGGCGCTTCTTTACCGCCGAGCGATTTGCGGTAGGCCATGTAGGCGATGGTCAGGCCCGACACGTCGGCGATGTTCTCGCCCGAGGTCTGCTTGCCGTTGACGTGCAGGCCCGGTAGCGGCTCGTAGGCGCTGTACTGGTCGGCGAGCTTCTTGGTGGCTTCGTCGAAGTGCTTGGTGTCTTCCGGCGTCCACCAGTTGGCCAGCTTGCCCTGTCCGTCGAACTCCGCGCCGGTGTCGTCGAAGCCGTGGCTGACTTCGTGGCCGATCACCGCGCCGATCGCGCCGTAGTTGGCGGCCGGGTCGGCGGCGGGGTCGAAGAACGGCTTGTCGAGGATCGCGGCGGGGAAATTCATCGCGTTCTGCAGCGGCAGCTGCACGGCGTTGACGGTCTGCGGGGTCATCCACCATTCGCCGCTGTCGACCGGCTGGCCGAGCTTGCCGATCTGATGCCGGTATTCGTGCAGCTCCGCGCGCAGGCGATTGCCGAGCGCGTCGTCGGGACGGATTTCCAGCTTGGAGTAATCGCGCCAGCGTTCCGGATAGCCGACGCTGACCCGCATCGACTTGGCTTTCTCGCGCGCCTTGGCCTTGGTTTGCGCGGTCATCCAGGTCAGCGAATCGACCCGTTCGTCGAACGCGGCGAGGATGTTGTTGACCATCTCCTCGACCTGGGCCTTGGACGAGGCCGGGAAATACTTCTCGGCATAGACCTTGCCGACCGCGTCGCCGAGCGCGGCGCTGGTGGCGTCGAGCGCGCGCTTGCCGCGCTCGCGCGCCTGCGGCGTGCCGGCCAGGGTGGTGCCGTGGAAGCCGAAGGCCAGATCGATGTAAGCCTTGGGCAATTCGCCCGGGCCGCGCAGGGTTTCGTTCCAGGCCGAGTGGTCGAGCGCGTGGAAGGTCAGATAATCCTTCCACGCCGGCAGCGGTTCGGCGCCGACCAGGCTGGCGATGCCGGCGATGCCGCCCGGCTGCCAGGCCACGATCTTGGCCTGCGATTGCAGCCCGGCCGCGGTGAAGAACGCCGGCCAGTCGATGCCCGGCGCGCGCTGGGCGAACGCGGCGGTTTCCCAGGGGTTGTTGGACTTGTGCACGTTCTGCGAATCGATCACCGGCGCATGCGCCTTGGCGATCTTGGTTTCCAGGGCCAGGATCGTCTTGGCCTTGGTGTCGGCGTCGGCGATGCCGGCCTGCTTCAACAGCGCGGCGATGTAGGTCTCGTAGGCCTTGCGCGTATCGACCATGTTCTTTTCGGTCGACAGGTAATACTCGCGATCCGGCATGCCCAGGCCGCCTTGCATCAGCGTGGCGACATAGGCCGGCTCTTCCAGGCCCTTGGCCACGAACACGCCGAACAGGTTGTCGGTGTGGAAGTTGGTGGCGTTGAGCGGATCGGTGTCGGCGCGAACGCTGGCGCCGAGCACGCGCGAGAGGCCGGCGCGGTCGGCGATCGCGGCGATCGCGTCGAGCTGCGGTTGCAGCGACTGCAGGCCGCGCTTCTCGATCCCGGCTTCGTCCAGGTACGCGGTGTGGAAGTCGGCGATGCGGCGCGCGTCGCTGCCCGGCGCGGGGTTGCTGGCGGCCAACTGCGCGATCAACTCGGCGTTGCGCTTCTCGGCGGTTTCCAGCAGCACGGTGAACGCGCCGTAGTTGGAGCGGTCGGCGGGAATCTCGAAGGTCTTGCGCCAGCCGCCGTTGGCGAAGGCGTCGAAGTCGTCGCCGGGCTTGACCGACTTGTCCAGGCCGGTCAGGTCGACGCCGGAGATCGGCGCCGCGGCCGGGGCGGCAGCGGTCGGCGCGGGCGTGGCGGCGGTGTCGGTCGGGGCGGGCTTGCTGCAAGCGGCCAGGCCGGCGGCCAAGGCCAGGGACAGGCCGAGGGACAGAAGATTCGGGCGGTAGGTCATCGTGGGTTTCTCAAGCGCAGGCTTATGGAGTGGCCGATGCTTGCACCCGGGCTTGGGCCGTCGCCGCGAAGCGACTGGCGTTAGCCGGTGACCAGCGGACGGTCGGCGGCGAGATGCGCCGACCGTGGACGGCCTTCGAACAACGGCCCATTGTGCTTGAGCCTGTCCGGGGCCTGGAAGTGCATGAGGTCACTAGGTCTTTGTCGCCTGTCCGCTGCCGGACGAAGCACGTTGTGAACCGGCCGGCGATCGGCGGCGCGGCTGAATGCGGTTCGGGCGCCTTCGTGGATTTGCCGGCCCAGGCGGATCGATTTACCCAACCCCGACGCTACGATGGGCGGTGTCTGGTCGTCGGCTTTCGGAGGGCCGCAAATGCGCAACCGTTGCTGGATTCCGATCTTGCTTCTCGCCGCGGCGCCGGCCCTTGGCCAGGACATGCCGCAAGGACCGTTGGCGTCGCAGGTCGGCCGCCAGATCGAATTGAAGGGGCGTCACGGCATCGGCAAATTGGCCAGCCTGGTCCTGACCGATCGCGGGCACGTGTATCTGTTCGCTCCGTCCCCCGATTTGTCGGGGCTGAAATCCGGTGTCGAAATCGTCGCCCGCGGCACACTGGAATACGATCGCGGGATAAGGCCGTCGGACTGCGAGGCTTACGAATGTGCGGTTGCCGGTATACCGCCGTATTACTTCATTCGCGGTGCCTCGGTGGTAATCGCGCCCGCGCGGACCGAGCCGTAGCCGACCGTGGCTGGGCGCCCGAGGCGCGAACGCGCTCGCGGCTCGCTTCGGCCACGGCCCGACCCAAGCCATCGCGCCGGACCGCGGCCGCCGGGTCGAAAGGCTGAGGTACAACCCGGCAACGCCCCACTACAATGCCGCATCGAGTCCCTGGAACCGCGCAATGGATCCTTTCGTCGAAGACGCGGCACCGGCCGGCGCGGGCGCCGCTTCCAAGTTGCCGTCGGTATCGCTGAAGGCGCCGCCGGGGCGGATCGCGGCCTGGGTGTTCGCGGCGACGGCCTTGTTCCTGGTGCTCAAGTTCGGCCTGCTCAGCGCGCTGCTGTCGGGGCTGCTGGTGTTCCAGCTGGTGCACACGCTGGCGCGCTTGGTCGACCGGCGGGTGAAAGGGCAGTGGGCGCGGCTGTTCGCGGTGGTGCTGATCGCGGCGCTGGTGATCGGCGGCCTGACCCTGGTGACGCTGGGCCTGATCGCGTTCTTCCGCGCCGATACCGGCGGTGAGCAGGCGCTGCTGGCGCGGCTGATGGAAATCATCGACACCTCGCGCAATCAGGTGCCGCCGTGGGCGCGGCCGTATCTGCCGGAAGATTTGAGCGAATTGCAGCACGCGCTGAGCGCGTGGCTGGACGAACACCGCGGCGACCTGAGTCTGGTCGGCGCCGAAGCGGTGCAACTGGGCGCGCGGCTGCTGATCGGCATGGTGCTGGGCGCGATGATCGCGCTGCAGGAGGAGCTGCAGCCGCTGAAGCTGGGGCCGCTGGGCTCGGAGATGCTGGCGCGCGCCTCGCGCCTGTCCGATGCGTTCCGGCGGGTGGTGTTCGCGCAGATCAAGATCTCCGCGCTCAACACCGTGTTCACCGCGGTCTTCCTGCTGATCGTGCTGCCGTTGTTCGGCGTGCACTTGCCGATGGCCAAGACCCTGGTGGTGCTGACCTTCGTGGTCGGGTTGTTGCCGGTGGTCGGCAATTTGATCTCCAACACCCTGATCACCGTGGCCGGCCTGTCGGTGTCGGTGTACGTCGCGGCGACGGCGTTGCTGTATCTGGTGCTGATCCACAAGCTGGAATACTTCCTCAACGCGCGCATCGTCGGCGGCGAGATCCAGGCGCGGGCGTGGGAGCTGCTGTTGGCGATGCTGATGATGGAAGCGCTGTTCGGCATGCCGGGCTTGGTGGCGGCGCCGATTTACTACGCTTACGTCAAGCGCGAGCTGGTCGAGCAGGGCTGGGTCTGACGCCGCGGCCGTCGCGCCGGTAAGCGCGCGACGCGTGGGTTACGGCGCCGCGGGCGCCTTGCTCGGGCGGTTTTCCTGCTCGCGCGCTTGCTGATCTTGCTGCCGCTGCGCCTGGCTGCCCTGATCCTGACGGATCGCATCGGCTTCTTGCAGGCGTTGTTCGGCCGGCTTGGCCAAGGCCTCGCTCATCGGCATCGCGGCGTGATTGGCGGACGGATCGGGCGAGGCGTTGGGGCCGCGGCGGTGGACCATGAGCAACTCGCCGGCCGCATGCTGCGCGGTCGGCCGATTGACGCCCACGGCGATGTCGTCGCCGGGTTTGAAGTTCATCGCCACCGCCAGCTTGAACGCGCTCGCGCTCAGGCGTTCGCTGTCGCTGTCCCAGGGCTTGCCGATGCCGCGGTCGAGTTCGCGCACGCCGGTGTTGGTTTTTTCCAGCAGCGGGTGGTCGGGGTGGTTGCGGTCGGCGGCGGTGCGCGCGGTCGGCGCGGCGGTCGCGGCCGGTTGAGTCGGTGCCGCGGCCGGTTGGGCCTGCGTCGCGGTCGCTGCGGTCGCGGCGCCGATGGCCCCAGGCAGTCGGGTATAGCTCGGCTCGGAAATGTTCTGCCCGTTGGCGGCGAATTCCGGCTTGCTCGCCGCGCGGGTCGATATCTTCGACAGCGTATCGGCGATGCCCTGGCCGCCGACCGGCGTGCCGTTAGTGAGCTCGGCGATGAAGTCCTCGGTGCTCTGGTTGGGTTCGGCGCGCGCGGACCAGATCGCGCTGTAACGCTGCGCCTCGGCCACCGGCATGCCGCTCGCGGCCGAACGCGCCATCTTCTGCAACTGGGCCGCCTCCGCTTCGGTCAGGGTGAGGGTGACGTTCTTGCCGTCCGCGGCCACGGCGTCGGATTGGCCTTGTCTGCCGAAGGCGGCGTTGAGCGCGGCCGCGTCGGTCTGCGACATGGTGATCGCATAGCGGCGCTCGACGGTGTCTTCCACGCCGCCGGGGCCGAATTTCTTGGCGACCTCGACGGTGGCGCCGGGGTGGATCTCGGTGCGCAGCGACTGGCCGCTGCCGTCCTTGGCGTACTTGCCTTCGATCGTCAGCCAGGTGCTGTCGCCGGTTTTGCCGACCAGTTTTTCCGTGTGTCCCTCTTCGGGCGGCGCATTGAACGTCTGGGTGATCGTGGTCGAGGTGTCCGGCACCAGCGCGCCGGTCAACGTGCGCGAACCCACGATCTCCTTGCGGCCGTCGGGGTAGGTGGTCACGACGTCCTTGGTGCCGTTCTTGACCAGGCTCCACTCGATTTTCGAGGACAGGTTGACCTGATCGGTTCTGCCGTTGCGCTCGGGCAGATCCTCTTTGAGATCCAGCTCGAGCTTCATGCCGATGTCCAACGCGCCTTCCTTGGTTTCCACGGTGGAGACCCTGGCGATCGCGCGGCCGTCCTTGCTGTTGGCATCGGGCAGGGCGCCGTCCTTGAGGAAGCCCTCGTAAGCTTTGCGCCCTTCCTCGGTGGCCAGATCGAACTCGGCGGTCTTCAGCGTGCTTTCTTTGTCGTCGTTGCTCGCGCCCAGCATCAGCTTGGCGTCGCCGATCTTGGCGCCGGCGCCGAGGTAGTAATTGAGCGCGTACTTGGGCCCTGCAGTGACCCGGATCTTGCTCTCGCCGGTCTTTTCGACCACCAGACCCAGGCTGCTTTCGTCCTTGATGTTGACCTCGGCGGCGATCCGTCCGTATGCGCCTTCGAGCTTGCCGCTGCGGTAGGTGGCGCTGTCGATGCTGAGCTTGGTGCCGACCGGGACGTCGCCGGTGGCCATCGTGTAGGGCGTGATCTTGCTGGCGTCGGTCGTAGCGACGTGGTCCTTGGGGATGGTGACCTCGTATTGCTCCTTCTTCCCCAGCGTCCCGGTCACGCTGGCCTCGGCGACGGCCGCCTTGCCGCTGACCTTCGCCGCCACCGAAGCATCGGTGGTCAAGGTGTAGGTGGCGGACCCATCGTCGTTCTCAAGGTAGTTGTCCTTGTGCTTGCCGCTGACCACGACCACCGCTTTGACCGGACCGAAATCGATGCCGGCTTTCTTGCCGATCGCCACCTCTTCGCCGTTGCCCTTTTCCGATTCGGAATAGGTGACGCCGACGGTATTGGAGTTGATGGGTTTGATCTGGGCCATGGGGGAGTGTCCGCAGGTGAAGGTGGGGCGGTATCGGCGGCGTTATGCCGATTCGGGCAAGCCGAAGGCCGGCGCCGGCGGCAGAACCGGCGCGCTGGAGGCGTTGTTCGGGAGAAGTCGGCGCGCTCGACGGCGCCCGGTGAGATGCTGCGATGACACGATCATGGCGAGTCCTTTCTTCAATTCGGCGAAGTCGTCGGCGAGGTTCGGCATGCGCCGACGATTCGTGTCCGTAAAGGATCGTTTCAGAGCCGCGGTAAACACTGCGTTAAGCCGGCGGCCGTGATCGACGATGCGCGATGCTGAATAGGTGGTTGGTTTCGCAATACGGCGCACTGGAGCCAACCGTTCAGGCTGCGTCGGCATTTTTCGCGCGTCGCTAACGGCCGGCGATTCAACTTGCAGCGGTAGCCTCAACAGCGCCCGCGGGCGTCGGCGAGGTCTCGCCACTTCATCAAGGAGAACGCTCATGAGCATGCGCATCGCTGGTATCGCCGTCCTCGCTCTGGCCATGGCCGGCACGTCCGCCGTACAACCGGCGCGCGCCGCCGCCAACGCCGAGACCAAATGCCATATGACCTTCGATACCTCCGGCTGGGCGGTGATCTACAAGCACATCAACGGCAGCGGCCGGGTCACCTGCGATAACGGCCAGAGCGCGAAGGTGGTCATCCACGTCCGCGGCGCCGGCCTGACCGCGGGCAAGTACAGCATCGACAACGGCAAGGGCGAGTTCACCAAGCTCAAGGACGTCAGCGAAATCTACGGCACCTACGTCACCGCGGGCGCCAACGCCGGCGTGGTCAAGAGCGCCGAAGGCCTGGTCATGACCAAGGGCCAGGTGTCGTTGGCGGTCAGCGGCACCGGCCGCGGCTTCAATCTGGGCGTGGACGTGAGCGGGTTCGAGATCGTGCGGGCCAAGTAATCCCGCGAACCCGTCGCAACGAAGAAGGACGCCGCACGGCGTCCTTCTTCGTTTGCGCTTGAGCGATGCGCTTCGGCTCTGGCCCGCTGTCGTCGCCGCTGCGGAATATTGCCAAGCAACAATTCGCGCAAGCATCTCAACACGCCTTCACGCACCGAGCGTGCACGCGTCACGCATTCGGGCGAAAACCGCCGGACTGCCGTCGCCCGCCGTACGTGGCGCGACCTGCTCGCCTAGGATCGGAGCCCTCCAGCGCGCTCGGGACAGCGTCGCCGGAGGAAGGCGGGACCCGCCATCGCGAATCTTTCCGGTGCGTTCGCGCGCCGCACCCGAGTGCGGCGACGCGGCTGCGTCGTGTCCCGTCGTTGCGGGGTGTAGCCCATCCCCACGAGGAGAGAAACCATGAAACAGCTGAAGCGGGTTGCGGCGTTCCTGGTCGTGTCCCTGTTCGCCAGCAGCGCCTGGGCGCAGAACTGGCAGTTGGTCTGGAGCGACGAGTTCGACGGTTCGATCGGCCCGGACTGGGTCTTCGAAACCGGTAACGGCAGCGGCGGTTGGGGCAACAACGAGTTGCAGTACTACCGGCGCGAAAACGCCGGCATCGAGAACAACGCCTTGGCCATCACTGCCCGGCGCGAGGATTTCGGCGGCTTCCGCTACACCTCGACGCGGATGAAGACCCAGGGCGTGCGCACGTTCAAATACGGCAAGATCGAGGCGCGGATGAAGCTGCCCTCGTTCATGGGCGCGTGGCCGGCGTTCTGGATGCTGGGCGCGAACATGCCGCAGGTGGGCTGGCCCGATTCGGGCGAGATCGACGTGATGGAGCACGTCAACAACGAAGACCGCAGCTACGGCACCATTCACTGGCGCGACCACAACGGCAACTACGCCCAGTACGGCGGCAACACCGCGCTCAATGTCGCCGACTGGCATACCTACTCGGTGGAGTGGGACGCCAACGCGATCCGCTGGTTCGTCGACGGCAACAAGTTCCACGAGGCCAACATCCAGAACGGCGTCAACGGCACCGAGGAGTTCCATCGCGACTTCTTCCTGTTGTTGAACTTCGCCATCGGCGGCAACTGGCCCGGCTTCAACATCGACGAAAGCCGGCTGCCGGCGAAGATGCTCGTCGACTACGTCCGCGTGTACAGCGCCGGCCCCGGCGGCACCGGCGTGGCCACCGCGTATCAGCACTGCAATTACGGCGGCAATGCGGTGGCGCTGCCCGAAGGCAGCTACACCCTGGCGCAGTTGCAGGCGCGCGGCATACCCAACGACGACGTGTCGTCGCTGCGGGTCAACGCCGGCTACCAGGCCACGCTGTACGACGGCGACAACTTCAGCGGCGCCAGCGTGACCAAGACCGCCGACGCGGCCTGCCTGGTCGACGACGGCTTCAACGACCGGGTCAGCTCGTTGGTGGTGTCGCGCGCGAGCCAGGCCTGGTCGCATCTGCAGGAAGCCGAGAGCTTCAGCGCGCAAAGCGGCGTGCAGGTGGAGGCGTGTTCGGAAGGCGGCTCCAACGTCGGCTGGATCGAGACCGGCGATTGGATGGCGTACAACAACATCGCCTTCCCGGCCAGCGGCAACTACCGGGTCGAGTATCGCGTGGCCAGCCCCAGCGGCGGCGCGTTGTCGCTGGATCTGAACGGCGGCGGCATTCTGCTTGGACAGGTGCAGGTGCCGGCGACCGGCGGCTGGCAGAACTGGACCACGGTCGCGCACACCGTCAGCGTGGCGGCGGGTACCTACAACGTCGGCGTCTATGCGCAGCAAGGCGGTTGGAACATCAACTGGATCCGCATCACCCGGCTTTGAACATCTGGCAGCAACCGGCGCCGTCGTGGGGCGGCGCCGGTCGCTTCGATGATGCAGTGCGCAAGATCGCGAACGTTGTCGTGGCGATGGCGCAATCGCTGTCGATGCGGGAATCGATATTCGACCAACGGTGCATTTGACAGTGGCCGACGCGCACGCCTAGAGTGCGGCGGTGGTGTCTCCGGATGCATGCAGCCGACGTTATCGAGGTCGGCGCGGGGCCCACACAGCTAGAAATCGATGCCTGGTGCGGCGGGATTTCGACGCATGGAATGGCCGCTTGCTGGGCGACATCCGTACTCAGGGAGGACTTGCAATGCAAAGCAGTGAACTCGTTTCAGGCTGGCTCAGCGGCGCCGACAGCGTCGACGGTTACGACAATCCGGCCGGTCCGCTTTATCTGGAAGGGGAAAGCGCCGTCAGCGACGCGATGAAGGCCCCGATCACGCATTCCACTTCGATCTCGACCTGCCCGAGCGGCCGCTGCTACTGCTGCATCTGAAGCAGCCGCACGCTCCACGACGCGCAGCCTTCGGGCTGCGCGTCGTTTTGGTTCGATCCCCGCATCGCTCACTTTGATTCCAGGTCGCCGCCGCGATGGCCGAAAGCCGTATCCACGAGGGCTTCGGCCCGATCACCGATCATTTCACCGCCGACGCGCGCGCCGCCCTCGATGTCCGGCTCGCGGCCTTGCCGCCCGGCATCGATGCCGACGAACTTGAGCTGATTCGCGCGGCCACGCTGCAAGCGTTGTACGAGAACGCGCGGCTCAAGCTCAACCGGGTGTTGCTGCTGGAACTGCACGCGGCCAAGCACCTGGGCGAACTCACCGCCGAAGACGACGCCGGCCGCTTCGCCCAGTTCGTCGACAAGGCGCTCAGCGCCGAATTCGCCGAGTTGCTGGCGCAGCGTTATCCGCCGCTGCTGCCGCGCCTGCGCCGGGCCTTGAGCCAACAGTGCGCGGGCATCGAAACCTTGGTCGCGCGGCTGATCGCCGACCGCGCCGATCTGGCCGAACTGCTGGGCCGCGCGCCCGGCCGACTGATCGGCATCACCCTGGATCAGGGCGACTTGCATGCCGGCGGACAAGCCGTGGCGCGCTTGTCGTTCGAAGGCGGACGGGTGATGTACAAGCCGCGCTCGCTGCATATCGACGCGGTGCTCGACAGCTTTCTGGCGCGGGTTTTCGACGGCGCCGAGCGTATCCGGGTGCCGGCGGTGATCGATCGCGGCGAGTACGGCTGGGCCGGTTTCATCGAGCACCGCTATTGCGAAGGCGATACCGAGTTGCGCGGTTTCTATCGCGGCCTGGGCCATTGGCTGGCGATGCTGCGTCTGCTCGGCGGCACCGATATCCATCTGGAAAACCTGATCGCCGCCGGGCCGACGCCGGTGGTGGTCGATGTGGAGAGTCTGTTCTCCGCGGCGCGGCCGGTGGCCGTGTCCGGTTACGGGCAGGCTTACGATCTGGCTCAGGCCATGATCGAAAGTTCGGTGTTGCGCACCGGCATCGTGCCGTTCCGCGCGCCGGTGCTGGGATTCGGCCGCGCCGATCTGTCCGCGGCCGGCGCGCTGCCGGGCGAGCAACCGCAGCTGCAGGTGCCGGTGATCGCCGACGACGGCACCACCGCGGCGCGGGTGCAACTGGTCGAAGCGGATATGTCGATCTCGCAGAACCATCCCAGCCCCAATCCGGACGTGTCGCGTTATTGGGACGAAATCAGCGACGCCTTCATCGAGGCCTCGCAACGCTTGCGCCAACTCGATGAGCAGGGCGCGCTGGCGCAACTGATGTCCGCCTTCGAAGGCTGCCGCGTCCGCGACGTGCGCCGCGCGACCCAGCTCTACGTCGAGATCGGCCGCATGCTCTGGCACCCGGCCTCGCTGCACAAAGAGCAACAGGCGATCGAGCGGGCGCAGAAGTTGTTCGCCGGCGGCGCCAACGGGGAGCCGACGCCGCAAGCCCAGATCGACAGCGAGATCGAAGACTTGCGTTACGGCGACATCCCGATCTTCGCCGAATCGCTGAGCGCGCAGCGGGTGGGCGCGGCCTTGGCCAATTGGCGCGAGATGCGGATCGATCTGGAAGAAATGACCATCCGCAGCTCCCTGGTGGTGACCCAGCTCAACAGCGGCACCGATGGGCCGAGCGAGCGCGACAGCCGCGCCCACTACGCCCGTCGGCCGCAGCGCGAAGGGCTGGAACAACGCAGGCGCCGCCTGGCCGCCGACACCACCCAGCGCCTGTTGCGGCTGGCGGTGCGCGGCGAGGACGGTTCGGCGACCTGGGTGACGCCGGAGAGTTTCGGCAGCAAGGGCTGGCATGTGCAGCCGCTGGGCGGCGACGTGTATTTCGGTCTGGGCGGCGTGGCCGTCGCCCTGGCCGGTTATCAGAATGAGGTCGAACACGGGCGTGCCGACGAAGTCGCCGGCGTCGACCAAGCGCTGCAAGGCGCGCTGCACGCGTTCGGTACGCTGATCGAAGCCGACACGCCAGCGACGGTGGGCGGCCTGACCGGCGACGGCAGCCGCATCTGGTCCTGGCTGGTGCTGCACGATCTGTCGCGAAAGGCCGAACCGCTGGAACGCGCGCTCGCCTGCGCGCAGGCG
This sequence comes from Pseudomonas sp. CGJS7, assembly GCF_036961695.1. Lineage (NCBI taxonomy): Bacteria > Pseudomonadati > Pseudomonadota > Gammaproteobacteria > Pseudomonadales > Pseudomonadaceae > Pseudomonas > Pseudomonas sp. CGJS7. Next base: position 31,259 of record NZ_JBAMDI010000062.1, read on the forward strand.
CTGGAGCGCAAGGGCTTCGACGAAGACCCGAGCCTGGACATCACCGACGGCAGCAGCGGCGCGATCGTGCCGTTGCTGGAACTGGCCCGGGTCAGCGGCGATGCGCGTTGGCTGGCGTTGGCGGCGCGCGCGGCGCGGCATCTGCAGTCCTCGGCATCGCGGGATGAGCGCGGCGCGTACTGGCGCACGCTGGGTCTGGCCGATCCGATCGGCGGTTTCGCCCATGGCGGTTACGGCATCGGCTGGGCGCTGGCGCGGCTGTCGTCGACCGAGGCCGGCAGCCAGGCCGAGCGGCGCGGCTGGCGCGAGCTGGCCGAGGCGGCGTTCGCGTTTCAGGACTCCTTGTTCGATGCCGCGACCGGCAATTGGCGCGACGTGCGCATGGTCGACAGCGCCGGCAATTTCCCGACCTGGTGCAACGGCGGCGTCGGCATCGGCCTGGCCGCGGGCGATTGGTACGCGCGCAGCGGCGACCCGCGCGCGCTGCGCGATCTGCGCCGCGCCGCGGCGTTGGCGCGCGGCCAATGGGGCTTCACCCACACCTTGTGCCACGGCGATTTCTCGCTGTGGGAGTTGCTGGTGCGCGCGGCCGAGATCGATCCCGAAGGCTCGGCGGTGGATCGCGAAGACGCGACCGCGCAGGTGGTGTCGGCGATCGAGGAACACGGCATCGTCGGCGGCATCACCCGCAAGGCGTTCACGCCCGGGTTGATGACCGGTCTGGCCGGCGCGGTTCACGGCCTCAACCGGATGCATCCCGATTGCGATCTGGCCTCGCCGTTGTTGCTGGAATGCCGGCGCGGCGCGGGGGGGCGGATGCGCGCGGCGCAGGCGGATGAGGCGCTTGCGGTGTCGTGAGCGTTTGCGCGGTATCGGCGTGGTGGAGCGAGATCAAAATGGGTTCCGGCTTTCGCCGGAATGACGGTGGGTGGTGTTTGTCGGCGACATGAAAGGCCGCGCTCGCGAGCGGACGCGGCCTTTCGCTGGCCTGGGCTTACGGAACGACTCTGACCTTAGGGGACGACTGCAAGCTGAAGGTGGCGCGGGTCTGGATCGAACACGGCCCGACGTTCTGTTTGAACACGAGTTTCCCGTCCGCGTCGATGACGCCTTTGAGCACGGCGGCGCCGGCGCTGCTGGGGCAATAAACATTCATCGGCGGCGGCAGGTAGAAACGCATGCCGCTCAAGCTGACTTCGTACAGCGGACCGGCCAGCAGCGGCGCTCCGGTGAACGGCGGGTTGGGGCCGGAATAGGACGTCACCGAGATCGGCCAAGGCAGGTTGTGGGCGGTGGCGCCCGCGCAGGCGGTGGAGCCGCTCAGCGTCCAACTGGTCACGGCGGCGGTGCCGGCGGAGATCGTTACGCCCAGATCGGCGTTGCAAGGCAACAACATGCCGATGTAGCTGATGGAAATCGGCCCGGTGAAGTGGGTGCTTCCGGAGTTCACCCAACTCGAGCCGTTCCACACTTCGAACGAGGCGGCGCAGGCCGAACTCGCCGCGGACAGGGCCAGGGCCGAGCCGAGCGTCAGCAGCGCGGTCTTGAATTTCGACATTCCGATGTGCGGCATATCCTTATCTCCTGAGTCGAATATCGTGGATGCGAGCGGCCGGGCCGCCGGCGCGATGCGCGGGCGATCGGCCTTAGGTATAGACGCCGCGGGCGGGCCGAAGCCGAACCTTCGCGCGATCGGCGACCGCACGCTCAGCCGGAGGATGTTTCGAATGCGTACCGGAAACTTGTTCGACGATGCCGCCGCGCCCGCTGAAGGCGAGCGCTTCGAGGCTTTGCTCACCCACAACAATCTGGTGGTGGAGCGGATCGTCAGTTCCGCCGCCATCGCGCCGATGCAGTACGTGCAAAGCCAGGACGAATGGGTGGCGTTGGTGCGCGGCGACGCGGCGATGGACGTCGCCGGCGAAACGGTCGAGCTCAAGGCCGGCGATCACCTGTTCTTGCCGGCCGGAACGCCGCATACGGTACTGCGGGTGTCCGACGGCGCGCTGTGGCTGGCGGTTCATCTGCATCCCTCGCCGGTGTCGGACGACAGCGGCGTGGTCTGAACGCGCGACGCATCGCGGCATTGGTTGCAGATGAATCATTGAACGCCGCGTACGACTTTGGTTTTACGCCTGCGATATCGCCAAGAATTCGGACGCGAAGCAGAATTCGGAATTGCGAAATCGCCCTGTATTTCGCCGGCCGCGGCGAGTCCGCTAATACACAGCGAGTCGCAATTTTTCGTTTTGAAGTCATGCAGCATGACTTCCGCTCCCGACATCCCAACGCGCCTGGCGTGTAGCCGAACGCCGCCGCCGATGCGCGTTGTCGCGGACGCCGTCACCGATACCTTGGACATCCACCCGGACACGCCGCCGACGCAGGTCCGTGCCCGAGCTTGCCTCATCCCCACCAACCAGCACCCGAGCGAGGAATCTTATGTCGCCCAGCCGAATGCTCCGCCTCAGCTTCCGCAACGCAGCCACAAGCGCCATGACCATCGCCCTGCTGGCGGGTTGGGCCGGCGCCGCTTATGCCGACGATCATTACGCGACCGCGAGCGACGCCGCCGAGCGCGACATCGCCCCGGCCGCGGTGCCGCCGTTCAAGCATCCCGGCTTGCTGGTCACCCAGACCCGCCTCAACAGCCTGCGCGCGGCGGTGCAATCCAGCGCGCCGAGCGCGATGAAGACCGGCTACAACCGCTTGCTGCAAGACAACCGCGGTTCGCACACCTACGCCCATCAGGCGCTGGCCACCGTGCAGGTGGTGCGCGCCGCCGGCGGCCCTGAGGAAGGGCGCTGGAAGAACGACGGCATGGCCGCGTACTTGAACGCGCTGCGCTGGACGGTGAGCGGCGACACGCGCAATCGCGACAAGGCGATCCAGATCCTCGACGCGTGGTCGGCCCGGTTCACCGGCTTCACCCTCGCGCCGGGCACCGACGCGCCGCAGGCCTGGCTGGAGGCGGCGTGGGGGCTGCCGGTGTGGGCGAGCGCGGCGGAGATCATCCGCCACCACAACGCCGGCGCGGCGGGCTGGTCGCCGGCCCAGCAAGATCGCTTCAACGGCTATCTCAACAAGCTCTACGCGCAAGCCAGCCAGGCCGCCAGCCGGACCAACAACTGGGGCGTGTCGGCGGCGTTGGCGATGATGTCGGCCGGGGTCTATCAGGACGACGCCAATCGTTACAACGCCGGCTTGAACCGGATGAAGCAGATGATTCCGCTGATCGTCTACAGCAGCGGCGAGGTGCAGGAACTGAAGGCGCGCGACTGCCACCATCCGCAATATTCGCTGGCCGGCATCGCCCAGGGCGCGGAAATGGCGACGATCCAGGGCGACACCAGCGTGTGGATGCACACCGTCAACGGCGAATCCCAGCCGCGCTTCGCGCGCGGGCTGGAGTACATGGCCAAGTCGATCCTGTACGGCGAAGGCGTGCGCGATTGCCGCTCCTACGGCCTGTACGACGGCTACAGCGACATCGCCGTCAGCGGCTACATGAATCGCGGCGTGGCGATCGGCAACTTCCAGAACGCCACCAAGCGCGGCCGCCCCGACGGCAGCGCGGCCGAGTTCCTGGGCTATTCGACCGCCACCCACGGTCGCGACGATTACTGATCGCTGCATGTCCTTGCGCGCTTCGCCCGGCGATGGGCGAAGCGCGGGCCGCGATATCCGCAACCGACCGCGATCGCCACCGACCAATACGCAGCCCCCAACCGTCATTCCGGCGAAAGCCGGAACCCATTTTGACTTTGCCCACGGCGACCGCCGTGCCGAGCGCCCCCTCTCGGCGAACGCATCCGCGGTTTCGCGCCGCGATTGAGCCGTTTCGTCGCAGCGCGATTGACCTGGCGTGGGCCAGGCCACCAGTTTGTTTGCTTACCCAAGCCGAGCGCCCGAGACGATCCGCATGAAATTCTTCGAATTCGCCTCAGCCGCCGCCTGCTTGCTGCTGGCCGCGGCCATCGCGGGAGACGCGCGCGCGGCTGCGGCCGCTGTCGCCATCCCGCCCGCCTGCGAGATCGGCAGCTACCGCATGGACGATGGCAGCGTGCTGGATATCGGCCCCGGCGCGCCGGGGCAGTTGCGCTGGCGGCGCATCGACGGAAGCACCGGCGCGCTGACCGCATCGGCGAAGCGGCGTTGGACCAGTAGCTATGGTTGGACCGAGCGCCCCGATGGACACACCGTCGACATCGTCGACTGCGGGCGCGGCGGTATCCGCTTCGACCAAGTGTCCGGTCGGCGCGAGGCCTTGATCGAGCGCGAAACGCGCTTCGAAAGCAACGGCGCGGAACTGGCCGGGCGCCTGACCTTGCCGCCCGGCGATGCGCGCGTCCCGCTGGTGGTGTTGATCCACGGCGCCGAGCATTCCTCGGCGTTGCAGGACTACTCGCTGCAGCGCCAATTCGCCAGCGCCGGCATCGGCGTATTCGCTTACGACAAGCGCGGCACCGGCGCCTCGGGCGGTCGCTACACCCAGAACTACCTGCTGCTGGCGACCGATGCGGTGCGCGCCGCGCGCGAGGCGCGGCGATTGGCCGGCGCCCGAACCGGACGGGTGGGCTATCAAGGCGGCAGCCAGGGCGGCTGGGTGGCGCCGCTGGCCGCGCAGATCGAACCAGTGGATTTCGTGATCGTCAGCTTCGGCTTGGCGGTATCGCCGCGCGAAGAAGACCGCGAGGCGATCGAAGGCGATCTGGCCCGCGCCGGCTTCGGCAAGGATGCGGTGGTCAAGGCCTTGCGGGTGGCAGATGCGACCGCGGACATCGTCGAAAGCGGCTTCCGCAGCGGTTTCGAACGGCTGGACGAACTCAAGCGCGAGTACGCCGGACAAGCGTGGTTCGCTGCGATCCGCGGCAACTACAGCGGCTTCATGCTCGGCGCATCGGCGCAGGATTTGCGCACCCAGGCGCCGGCGATGGTGGCGGGCATCGAAATCCGCTACGACCCGATGCCGGTGTTGAACAATCTGGCGGTGCCGCAGCTTTGGTTGCTGGGCGGCCAGGATCGCGACGCGCCGCCGGGACAAACCCTGCGCCGTCTGGCCGAACTCAAACAAGCCGGCCGGCCCATCGAGTACGCGGTATTCGCCGACGCCGACCACGGCATGTACGAGTTCGAAACCCGCGCCGATGGCGAACGCGTCTCCACCCGGCAACCGGCGGATTATTTCGCGCGGATGCGCGACTTCATCATCGGCGCGCCGTCGCGGCCGCGTTGAGCGGAAACGGCGCGAGCGAAGCTGTGCACCTGCTGCGCCGCGTGCGCTGACGCGGCGCAGCAGACGCGCGCAGGCTTACGGCACGATCCGCAGCGCCGGGTTGGCGGTCATCGTCGGGTTCGCCCGCGTGCGTATCGAGCAGGGCGCCAGAGTGGTGTTGAACACGAAGCGGTTGGCCACCGGCGCGCTCAGTTGCGTGGTGCTGTCGAGCACGCCGACGAGGGTGCCGCCGGTGCTCGGAGTGGCTGGGCAATTGGCGTTGAGCGGCGCAGGCAAGCGAATCCTTACCCCGGTCAGACTGACCTCGTGCAATTGCGGCGTCAGCATCGGCGCGCCGGCGAACGGCGGATTGGCGCCGGCGTACGGCGTGGGCGAGGCGAGCATCGACCAGGGCAGCAACTGCGCGGAGATCGCCGCGCACAACTGACTGCCGCCGAACTGCGCCTGGCTCACCGTGGCCACGCCGTTGTTCACCGTCACGGTGAAGTCGGCGGTGCACGGGAACTGGCTCAGATAGGAAAAGTCGACCGGGCCGACCAGATGGGTGGTGCCGCTGGCGGACCAGGCCGAGCCGTTCCAGACTTCGAAGCTGGCGGCGCCGGCCGGAGCGGCGGCGACGGTGGCGGCCGAGATCAGGCCGAACAAAGCGGTTTTGAGGCTGAGCATCGCGTTATCCCTCTATGGATGTGAGACGTCCTCGTGTGTACAGACGCAGGCGGCCGGCGTTTCCGTACCGGCGTGGGCGACTATAACCGGCGCGAATCGAGCCGCCGCTGTCGCATGCCGGCCGCTTTCGTCGCCGCCGGATCGGTTCGGTCGCCCGCCCGGGCGGTTTCGTCGCAAGCCGATTGCCCGCCGCCGCGTCCGGCCGCAGTGTGGGCTGGCGCCGGATGTCCGGCGGTGCGACTGGGCACAAGGAGCCCGAACATGAAGACGCTCGTTGCGATCGTTGGCTGGTGCATCCTCTTCGTCCTGTGCTGGCCGTTGGCGCTGCTGGTGCTGGTGCTGTGGCCGGTGGTGTGGCTGGTCTTGTTGCCGTTCCGTCTGGTCGGCATCACCTTCCACGCGCTCTTCGCGTTCCTGCACGCGCTGTTGATGCTGCCCGCGCGGATGCTCGGCTGGCGTCCGCACAAGCCGCAGTACGCGGCCACGGCTTGACCGCGTCCGGCTAGGGCCGCTTCAGCTGTCGGCGGCTTCCTGCCGCAGCCAGCGGCAAAACGCGTCGGCGGCCGGGTGGGCGCCGGCGTTTTGCCGGCGCACGATCCAGAACGCGTAGGCATTGCTCAGCGACAGCTCGAACGGCCGGATCAGCCGGCCGCGGCGCAGATCGTCGGCGACCAGCGGCCCCACGCCCAAGGCGACGCCGTGGCCGGCGGCCGCAGCTTCCAGAGCCAGATAGATGCTGGCGAACACCGGGCCGCGGCTCGCATCCACGGCGCCCGCATCGGCTGCGCGCAGCCATGCGGCCCAATCCGGCACGCCCGGACGGCCGGCGGCGCTGTCGTCGTGGAGCAAGGTGTGTAAACGCAGATCCTCGGCCGCCGCCAGCGGTGGCGACACTGTGGGCGCGCACACCGCAAACACCGGCGCGTCCAGCAAGCGCTCGGCCTCGACCCCGGCATAGCCGCCGGCGCCGTAACGGATCGCGACATCGATACCGTCACGGACGAAATCGCTGGGCTCATCGCCGGTTTCGATGCGCAGCTTGAGTTCGGGGCAATCGCGGTGGAAACGGTGCAGCCGCGGCGCCAGCCATTTCGCCGCGAACGATTCGACCGTGCTCACCCGCAAGTGCGCGACGGTCGGCGCGACCGCGCGGTCCAGGGCCAGATCGAGCTGGGCGAACCATTCGACCAGCGAGGCGGCCAGCGCCTGGCCTTCGGCGGTCAACTCGACCGCGCGATGGCCGCGATGGAACAACTGCACGCCCAGATGCGCTTCCAGCCGCTTGACCTGATGGCTGACCGCGGCCGGGGTGACGAACAACTGCGCGGCCGCGGCCTGGAAACTCAGGCTGCGCGCGGCCGCTTCGAACGCGCGCAGCGCATTGAGCGGAACTGGGTGACGGGATGGCACGCTCGCCTCGCTGACGCTGGCCGGGTTCGCATCCTATCAAGTTAGTTTTTCTAAGGCCGGGGCCAAAACATCTCGTTTGTCGCCGCCGTCGGCGCTGGCGATGCTGCGCCATCGAAACGATGGACGGCCGCGATGAGATGGGAAACGCTGCACCCGGATGTGTTGATGTTCGTGGGCGAGGATCACCAGTCGGTCGCCACCGCCTTCATCGACGGCGACGACGCCTTGCTGATCGACTCGCTCGGCAGCCTGGAAGATGCGCGCCAGCTGCGCCGCGTGTTGTGCGGGCAGCTGGACAAGACCGTGCGGGTGCTGGCGGCGACCCATTTCATGAGCGATCACACCGCCGGGATGTCGTTGTTTCCCGAGGCGTTGACGCTCGCCCACCGCCATTACCGGCACGCCTTCCTGTCGCAGAACCAACCGCAGGCCGCGCTGTACCGCGAGCCGCGTGCGGTGTTCGACGGCGCGATGACCCTGCGCTGGGGCCGTCACCAACTGCGTTTCGAGCCCAACCCGGGCAAGACCCTGGATCACCTGTACGTGGACGTGCCCAGCGCCGATCTGGTCTGCGTCGGCGACAACATCGTCGGCCGCATCGTGTACCTGTCCAAGGCCGATCCGGCGATGATCCGCGCCGCGATACAGCGCGTGCGCGGCCTCGGCCGCGGCACCGTGATCGGCGGACACATCGGCCGCTTTCCCGCCGAAGCGCTCGATCACGCGATCCATTATCTGGACCGCTTGCGCGAGACGGTGATCGGTTTGCGCGCCGATGCGATAGCGGTCGACCAACGCATCGCCGCCATCGCCATCGAAACCTGTCTGGCGCCCGGGGTCGAGCCGGTGGCGTTCGAACGCGAATGGCACCGGCGCAATCTGCAGGTGGTGATCGCGCAATCGGTGTTCGCGCTGGATGCGGCGCTGAGCGCGAGCGAGGTCGGCGCATGAGCCGCGGCATCGATGCGTCCGGCCCGCGTATCGGCCGCAGAACCTTCCTGTCCGGTTGCCTCGGCCTGGCCGCCGCGACCTGCTTGCCCGCGCGTCTTGCCCGCGCGGCGGCGGCCAGCGACGACTTGCGCATCCAGCGGCTGGCCTGGGCCGGCATCCGCCTGCAACTGCCGCAAGCGACCTTGTTCATCGATCCGCTGACCAATCCCGACGCCTGGGGCGCCGCGCTCAAGGACCGCTTGATCCCGGTCGGCGACGCCGTCGGCGACAGCTACGTCCTGATCACCCACGGCCATCCCGATCACTTCGACGCGCGCGCGGCGGCCGAGGCCTTGAGCAAGGGCGGCGCGCTGGTGCATGCGGCGGGCATCAACCCGCTGCCGCTGCCGGCCGGCGCGCGGGCGCGGCCGAGCGCGCTGTGGGAACCGCAATTGCTCGGCGATTTCACCGCCACCGCGGTGCCCGCGTCCGACGGTTACGGCGACCCGCAAGTCTCCTGGGTCGTCAGCGCCGGCGGACGCCGCATCTTCCACGGCGGCGACACGCTCTGGCATGGGCATTGGTGGCGGATCGGCCGCCAGTTCGGCCCGTTCGACGCGGCGTTCCTGCCGGTCAACGGCGCGCGCTTCGGCTGGCGTAAACCGGTCAGCGGCCAGCCCGGCACGCTTACGCCCGAGCAAGCGGTGGCGGCGGCGAGGATTCTCGGCGCGCGCCGCCTGATTCCGATTCATTACGGCATCGCCGGCCTGCAGGAGTATGTCGAGGTCGACGATCCGATCGGCCGCGTGCGCGCGGCGGCGAGCGCGCAGGACTGTGCGGTTCGGGTCATGGCGCCGGGGCAGTGGCTGGATTGGCGGGAGTAAGATGCGGGGCGATCCCCGTCGGCGCGTTGCGCCGCCTCATCGACGCATTGCGCGCCAAATCAAAGGACTGCCATGTACGCCAAAGCGATTACCCCGATCCTGAACGTCTCCGACATGCAGCGAAGCTTCGATTGGTTCGAAAAACTCGGCTGGAAGAAATGCTGGGATTGGGGCGAGCCGGCGACCTTCGGCAGCGTCGGTTCGGGCGAGTGCGAGATCTTTATGTGTTTGAACGGGCAAGGCGGGCGCGGCATCGGCGGGGCGCGCGAGAGTTTCGGCGAAAACGCCGATGCGGCGGCCGAGACCGGGGTGTGGATGTCGATCTGGGTCGACGATGTCGATTCGGTCCACCGGCGCTGCCTGGAGCAGGGCGTCGATGTGGTGTTTCCGCCCACCGACATGCCTTGGCGGGTGCGCGAGATGCATGTGCGCCATCCCGACGGGCATGTATTCCGGATCGGGCGGGGTTTCTAGCGCTGCGGGCCCGTCCGGGCCAGGGGCCGGCCGCGGATCATGAATCCGCTGAATCCAGGGCTTTCCGGGGCCTCCGCGGGCCCGCGCGGGCCGCGTCCGCAGCAGCGGGCTGTCATTCGCGTGTAAACTGGCGATCTTTTCGCCAGCTGTAACGTAGCCCGCAGTAATGATGCAAGTACCTCGACGGGCGCCGGTCCGTGGCCCGACGTTCATCCGCGTACTTGCGCGTCTGACCGCCGCGGACGTTCCCCAGCCTACCCAATCCCTGTCCGACCAGCTGAGCCAATGGATCGATTGGACTCACGCGGTGGCCTTGTCCACCGCCCTGGACGGCAAACCGCCCGAGCCGATGCTCGATGAGCGGATCCTCAGCGCCGTCGACGAAGACGAATGCGCGCGCGTGCGCGCCGCGCTGGCCGCGGCGATCGCCGCCGATCCCGCCTTCGCCGCGCCGGCCGGCGCGGCCGCGGATTACCCGTTCTTCCGCCAGCGCTATCAGACCCTGCAGCAAACCATGGAGGCCGGCGTCGGCCGCCTGCGCGAGCGGCTGCGGGCGATGCTGACCCACGGCACCCCGCAGATGGCGCGGCTGGCGGCGGTGGATGCGGTGATGGAGCGGGCGCTGAGCCGGCGCGAGCGCAGCTTGCTGTCCGCCGCGCAGACCCTGCTGGCCGATCATTTCGAACGTTTGCGCGTGGCCGCGGCGAGCGCCGCCGAAGAAAATCAGGCCGCAGAAAACCAGGCCGCCGACGACGCCTGGCTGGAATCGTTCCGCAGGGACATGCGCAACCTCTTGCTCGCCGAACTGGATGTTCGCCTACAACCGGCGGAGGGACTGCTCGCGGCCCTGCGCACTACTTCGCATGGATAACATGTTCAAAAATTCGCTGTATTTCGCGGTCTTTTTCGCAGGTCTCGCGGTCGTGTGCTGGGTCGGCGCGGGCTATCTGGGCAGCAATGCGCTGGCCTTGTCGGTCGCGCTGTTGATCGGCGCCTGCTATCTGGCCGGCGGGTTCGAGCTGTACCGCTATCGCCAAGCCACCGCCGGTTTGCGCGATGCGCTCGCCGGTTTGTCGGCGCCGCCGCCGGTGCTGGACGAATGGCTGGCGGGTCTGCACCCCTCGCTGCGCAACGTCGCGCGCCTGCGCTTGCAGGGCGAGCGCGCCGCGCTGCCGGCGCCGGCGTTGACGCCGTATCTGGTCGGCTTGCTGGTGCTGCTGGGCATGCTCGGCACGTTGCTGGGGATGATGACCACCTTGCGCGGCACCGGCATGGCCTTGCAGAGCGCCGCCGATCTGCCGGCGATCCGCGAATCCATCGCCGCGCCGGTGGCCGGGCTGGGCTTCGCCTTCGGCACCTCGATCGCCGGCGTCGCCGCTTCGGCCATGCTCGGCCTGCTCTCGGCGCTGTGCCGGCGCGAACGCGGCCAGGTGGCGCAGCGGTTGGACGTCGCCATCGCCACCACCCTGCGCGACCACTCGCAGGCGCATCGCCGCGAGGAATCCTTCAAGTTGTTGCAGCAACAGACCGAGGCGATGCCGGCCTTGGTCGAGCGCCTGGCCCAGATGGCCGCGGCGATCGAGCAGCACAGCGCGCTCGCGCACGAGCGGCAGATGGCCCGCCAGGACGCGTTCCACGAAAAGACCGAAGCCGCGTACGCGCGTCTGGCCGCATCGGTGGAACAGTCGTTGCGGCAGAGCATCGGCGACAGCGTGCGCGCGACCGGCGCGAGTCTGCAGCCGATCGTGGAAACCACCATGGCCGCGATCGCGCGCGAAACCGCCGCGCTGCATGGCAACGTCACCCAGGCGGTGCAGCGGCAGATCGATGAGGTGTCGAGCGGACTGGCCGGCACCACCCGCACGGTCGCCGAGCTGTGGAGCCAGGCGCTGGCCGATCACCGCGTCGGCAATGAGGCCGTGGCGCAGGATCTGCGCGCGAGCCTGGCCGAATTCACCCAGACCTTCGACAAGAGCGCGGCCGGTTTGCTGGACACGGTGTCGGCGCGTTTCGAAGCCACCGCGAGCAAGACCGCCGAGACCTGGAACGACAGCTTGTCGCGTCAATCCAGCGCCAACGAAGCCATGGCCGCGCGCAATCAACAAGCGCTGGCCGATGCCGCGCAGGCCTGGAACGGCGCCTTGTCGCAGCAGCTCAGCGCCAACGAAGCCATGGCCGGACGCAATCAGCAAGCGCTGACCGCCGTCAGCGAGGCCTGGAGCGAGGCGCTCTCGCGTCAGTTGCAGGCCAACGAAGCGATGGCCGAAGGCAGTCGCAAAGCCTTGGTCGACGCTGCGGCCGCATGGAACGATGCGCTGGCCCGGCAGTCCGACGCCGATGAAGCGGTGTCCTCGCGTAGCCAGCAGGCGCTGGTCGCGGCCGCGGCCAGTTTCGAACAACACGCCGCCTCGCTGGTCCGCGGCGTGCACGAGTCGCAAGGCGATCTGCAGGCGCAGCTGGAATCTCGCGATCGCGAGCGCTTGAACGCGTGGAGCGAAACCTTCGAACGCATCGCCGCCAGCTTGGGCCAACGTTGGGAGCAAGCCGGCGAACACGCCGCGGCCCAGCAGCAGGACATCTGCGACACCCTCGCGCGCACCGCGCAAGAGATTTCGACCCACACCCAGGCGCAGGCGCAGGGCACGATCGCGGAGATTTCGCGCTTGGTCGACGCCGCCGCGCAAGCGCCCAAGGCCGCGGCCGAAGTGGTCGCCGAACTGCGCCAGAAACTCTCCGACAGCATGGTCCGCGACACCGCCATGCTGGAAGAACGCAACCGTTTGCTGGCGACGCTGGAAACCCTGCTCGACGCGGTCAACCACGCCTCCACCGAACAGCGCGTCGCGGTCGATGCCTTGGTCGCGACCTCGGCCGACCTGCTCGACCGGGTCGGCAACCGCTTCATCGAGCATGTGCAGGGCGAAACCGGCAAGCTCGACGGCGCCGCCGCGCGCCTGCAGGCCGGCGCGATCGAAGTGGCGAGTCTGGGCGACGCGTTCGGCGCGGCGGTGCAGCAGTTCGGCGAATCCAACGGCCAGTTGGCCGAGCGCCTGGCCGGCATCGAAATCGCCCTGGACAAGTCGCTGGCGCGCAGCGATGAGCAGCTGGCGTACTACGTGGCCCAGGCCAAGGAAGTGGTCGATCTGAGCATGCTGGCGCAGAAGCAGATCATCGAAGACATGCATCGCCTGGCCGAGCGCGGCGGCGCGTCCGGAGCGCAGGCGGCATGAGCGTGGAGATCGACGGCGAAGACGAATCGGCGACCCCGGTCTGGGCCGCGTTCGGCGACCTGATGTCGGTGTTGCTCGGCGTGTTCGCGCTGATCCTGGTCGGCGCCATCGGCCTGCAGATGCAGCTGTCCAGCCAGTTGGACCAGGAAGTGCGGCAGCGCCAGCAAGAGGCGCAGCGGCGCAAGTCGCTGGAGCAGGCCTTGGCGGTGCCGCTGGCGAGCGGCCGGGTGACCTTGGTCGACGGCCGCATCGGCATTCGCGGCAGCGTGCTGTTCGCGTTGAACTCCGATCAGCTGCAGCCGGAAGGGCGCGAGCTGTTGCAGACCTTGTCCGGCCCGTTGTCGGACTACCTGCGCGCGCGCGACGAAATTTTGATGGTGAGCGGATTCACCGACGACCGCCAGGTCCGCGACGGCAACTCGCAGTTCGCCGACAACTGGGAACTGTCGGCGCGGCGCGCGCTGACGGTGACCCGCGCGCTGATCGCCGCGGGCGTGTCGTCGTCCTCGGTGTTCGCCGCCGCGTTCGGCTCGGAACAGCCGGTGAGCTCGAACGTCGACGAAGCGGGGCGGGCCAAGAACCGGCGGGTGGAAATCGCGCCGATGCCCAAGCCGGCCAAGTCGGGCTGATCGGCCGTGAGCGCTGAACCGAACGCCATCGAGACGATGCTGGACGTCTGGCGCGAACGCGGCCTGGACCGGATCGATCCGGTCCGCTTCCACCGCATCGACGCATTGCATCGACGCGCCGCCGCCCACGACGGCGAAGTGCGGCAGTTGCTGGATGCGCGGCTGGTTGCGCTGATCGAGGCCCACGCCGACGATCTGAACAAACTGGCGGATGCCCAAGCGCGCGGCCTGGAAGCCGCGAACGAGCCCGAGCGCTGCGCGGTCGGCGAGTTGGCCGACTACATCGCCCAGCATGCGGCGCGCGGCGAAGTCGAAGCGGTCGCCGACGAAGCGGCGGTGGGCGCGTCGTTTCCGGAGCTGGGCGTGCTCGAAGATTTCAAGCAGATTTGGACGAAGGTCCGGGTCGAGAGCCAACTGCGTGAAACCTTGCAGCCTGCTCCGATCGACGCCGGCCCGCTCAACTCCGGCCGTCTGGTCCACCGCTCGCTCACGTTGATGCGCGAGTTGTCGCCCGGTTACTTGCAGCAGTTCCTGTCCTACGTCGACGCCTTGACCTGGATGCAGCGCATGAACGGCGATGCGGTCATGGAATTCGACGAAGCCCCGCGTCCCGGCGGCGCGCCCAAGCGGGCCCGCGAGAAGCCGCGCAAACGTCGCGAATAACCGCGCGGGCGAGTCGGTTCAGCGCCGTTCGGCGATGACGATATCGCCCGCGGCGGAGCGGCGGGTCGCGACCGGATACGACTCTTGCAGCGCTTCGGTGAAGGCGTGCGGATCGTCGCTGCGGAACACGCCGCTGACCCGGATGCGCGCGACCGCGCTGCCGTCCAGCACCAGGCGCTGGCGGCTGTAGCGATTGAACTCGGTCACCGCCTGCGCCAACGTCCGGTCTTCGAACACCAGCTTGCCCGACAGCCAGGTCGGCAGCGTGCCCGGCGCCTGCGCCTGCAAGCGCTGCAGCGGCTGGTGCCGGCGCAGGCGCGCGCTCTGGCCGGGGTCGAGTATGCCCAGCGTCACCGGGTTCGCGTCCGCCGTCGGCGGCGTGAGCAAGGCCACACGACCTTCGACCAGTGCGATCTCGACCGCGTCGTCGCGGCGATACACATCGAACTCGGTGCCCACCGCGCGGACGCTGCCGCTTTCGGTGTGGACCAGGAACGGCCGCGCTTGCTTGGCCACGCGGAAGAACGCGCGGCCGCGCACCAGCACGATCCGCCGTTGCTCGCCGGAGAAATCCACGCGCAGGCGGGTGTCGGTGTCCATGCTCACGCGCGAGCCGTCGTCCAGGGCGATGGTGCGGCTTTCGCCGATGCCGGTGACGTACAGCGTGTCGGTCGGCGGACGCGGCATCAGCCGCGGCACCAGCGCGGCCAATGCCAGCGCCGCGGCTACCGCGGCCGCTGCCCAGAGATAGCGACCACGAAGGCGCGGCCGTTGCGCTGGCGCCGCCGATGGCGGCGACACCGCCTCGCGCAAGCGTTCGGCGATCTGCGGATGTTGCGCGTGTTCGCCGGCCGCCGACCACAAGCGTTCGATGCGTTCGTAAGCGGCGCGATGGCGCGGATCTTCGGCCATCCAGCGCTGCCAGGCCTGACGGTCGCGTTCGGCGACATCGTCGGCCTGCAGCCGCGCGAACCACGCTGCGGCCTGCGCCCGCACCGGGTCGCCGCTCGCCACCACGCTCAGGTTCGGCGACGAAGCATTCGGCGAGGTCATGGCTCGCCCAGCCGGGTATCGAAATGCAGCAGGGCGCGCATCATGTTCTTCTCCACCGCGCTCACGCTGATCGCCAAGCGTTTGGCGATGGCGCTGTAGGTCATGCCCTCGTAGCGTTGCAACAGGAACACCTGCCGGCAGCGCGGCGACAACTCATCCAGCGCCGCCATGAACGCTTGCAGCCGGCGGCCGCCTTCGTAGACGCATTCGCCGTGCGGATCCTCGCTGGGCCAGTCGCTGGCCACTTCATCGATCGAGACGTGTTGCAGCACTTGATGGCTCTTGTCGCGGCGGAAGCGGTCGCGCAGCAGGTTGGCGGCGATCTGCAACAAGAACGCTTCGACATTGAGCACGCCGCCCAGCGAGGGCATGCGCAGCACCCGCATCATCGTTTCCTGAGTCAGATCCTCGGCGTCGGCCTTGGACGTCAGGTGGCGCGAGAAGTAGCGCAACACCGCCGGCCGGTGCCGGGCGAGCAGGCGCGGCAGATCGGCGGCGCCCGAAGCGTCGTCGCTGGCCCTGGCAAAATCCGCTTCGCCGCTGCTCACCGCTCCTCCCCAGTTGCCGGTCAAGCGGTGCGTACGCTACGCCGGCCGCCGGCCGCGGACAAGCCTGGCGAAAGCAGGGTGAGGTATCGGCGGCGAGCTGCGTCTACATCGGTTGGGGATGGACACAAGCACTCGAAGGATCGGGATCGAAGCCACTCAATCGGGGAGGATTGCAATGGGGACCGTTTCACTGCGGCATGCGCGCGGCGTCGGCTTTAACGACGCTTGCGCGAACGGGGAAGTTCAAACAAAGCCGAAGTCCGGCCTCGCAACCGCGGGCGGCGCGCGGCGGCCGCTGGCGGCGGCGTTGAGCGTGGCCTTGGCCTGGTCGGCGTTGACCGCCGCCGCGCCGGCGATGGCGCAGCAAGCGCAAGCCACCGCGCATCAGTACGCGTTGCCGAGCCAGTCGCTGGCGTCGGCGCTCAATCAGGTCGCCGCGTCGGCCGATGCGCAGATTCTGATTCCGCCGGAGTTGGTGCGCGGCCGGATGGCGCCGGCGCTGTCCGGCCGCTACACCGTGCGCGAGGCGGTCGGCCGTTTGTTGGCCGGCACCGGCTTGTCGTACCGGGTCACCCAGAGCGGCGTCATCGCCATCGTCGCCGCGCCGGAACCGGCCAAGCCCGCGCCCAAGCCCGCGCCCAAGCCCGCCCGCACCCGCGAGGCGGCGGCCAAGGCGGAGCCCGATCCGACCGAACTGGCGGCGGTGCAAGTCACCGGCTCGCGCATCAAGCGCGCGCAGATCGAGGGCCCCTCGGCGGTCACGGTGATCACCGCCGAGCAAATGGAACGCGAAGGCCACGCCACCGTGTTCGAGGCCTTGGACACGCTGGTGATGGCCAACGGCGCGGTCGAAACCGAGTTGTCCGGCGGTTTCTCCGCCAACGCCCATCCGCTCAATCTGCGCGGCCTCGGGCCGGGGCGCTCGCTGTTGCTGATCGACGGTCGGCGCGCGGCGGACTATCCGTTTCCTTACGAGGGCCGCAGCAACTTCCAGAATTTCGGCAACATCCCGTCGGGCGCGGTCGAACGCATCGAAGTGCTGGCCGGCGGCGCCTCGGCGATCTACGGCGCCGATGCGGTCTCCGGCGTGGTCAACATCGTGCTCAAGCGCGATTACCAGGGCGATGAGGTCAAGCTGCGCGCCGGCACCAGTTCGATGGGCGGCCGCGACCGCATCGATCTGCAATGGACCGGCGGCAAGACCGGCGAGCGCTGGGGCCTGACCTATGCCTTTCAGTACTACGAACAGGAACTGCTGTACGGATTCCAGCGCGACGAATGGGATCTTCGCGCCAATCCCAGCCCCGATGCGCGCCTGGGCGTGCAGCCCGACGCCGGTCTGCGCATCCGCCGCGGCGGCACCAGCAGCAGTAGTCCGTTGATCGCGCCGCCCGCGGGCGCTTGCGAGCGCTGGGGCGATGAATTCGTTCGCCACAACTACAAACGGGTGAGTTCGGGCAACGTGCAAAGCCTGGGCGATGCCTGCGGCACCTGGAAGGACGCGACTTATCAGCATCTGAGCAAGGGCAAGAACGAACTCGCCGGCTATGTGTTCGGCACCTGGGATTTCAGCGACAAGCTGCAAGGCTGGGGTTCGGTGCAGGCGTGGCGGTCGCGGGTCGAATCGCTCGGCGGTTTCGAAAGCATCACCGGCCCGCACACCGACGGCGTCGGCCGCCGCGGCGATTTCTACGATCCGCAATTCGGTGCGGTGATCGCACCGACCCGCTTGTTGACCCCGGTCGATCTGGGCGGGGTGGAGCCGATGAATCAGCATTACCGCGAGCGCTCGCTGGATCTGGCCGTGGGTTTGCGCGGCAAAATCGGCGAGCGCTGGGATTGGGACGCCACCCTCAGCCGCGCCGAATACAACTTCGAACGCACCCGCCGGCGCATGGTCGGCAACCTAGTCAACGACTATTTCTTCGGCCCGCAACTGGGCACCCGGCCCAACGGCGTGCCGATCCATCGGCTGAACCTGGAACGTTGGTATCGGCCGATGACGCCGGCGGAATACGCATCGATCTCCACCCTGGCCAAATACCAGGCCGAGTCGTGGGTCGACACCGCCAGCTTCGTGCTCACCGGCGACTTGTTCGAACTGCCGGCCGGGCCGGTCGGCATGGCCACGGTGCTGGAAGCCAGCTCGCAGGGTTACGACCTGGCCAGCGACGCGCGCGTACAACCCAACGTGGTCCAGCTCTACAACCTCACCGGCACCAACGGCGGCGGCGAACGCGACCGCTATGCCGCGGGCGTGGAGTTCCGCATTCCGATTCTGCAATCGCTCAAGGCCAGTCTGGCCGGCCGCTTCGACAAGTACGACGACGTCACCGCGGTCGACGACGCGCGCACCTGGAACGCCGGCCTGGAATGGCGGCCGACCGACAATCTGCTGGTGCGCGGCAGCTACGCCACCAGTTTCAAGGCGCCGGATCTGCATTGGGTGTTCAGCGAGGGCAGCGGCAGTTTCGGCACCGCGGTCGATCCGTGGCGCTGCATCGCCGGCGGCGCCAATCCCGCTTGCTCGGGCTACAGCTACAACGTCTTCAGCCTCAGCGAAGGCGACCGCAATCTGGAAGAGGAAACCGGCAAGTCCTGGAGCGTCGGCGCGGTGTGGGACATCGTCGACGGGCTGTCGGTCACCGCCGATTACTGGAACATCGAGCTCAACGGCGCGATCGAACGGCTGAGCCCGACCAGCATCCTGGAAGGCGAGGCCGGATGCCGCACCGGCAAGCAGCTCAACGGCCAGCCGTTCGCGTTCGGCCCGGACTCGGGTTACTGCCGCAACGTGACCGCGCTGGTGACCCGGCGTCCGGAAGGCAGCGAGGCCATCGACCGCATCGTCGAGGTCAAGTCGGCGCCGCTCAATCAGTCCTACCGTCGCGTCGCCGGCATCGACGCCAGCGTCAATTGGCGGCTCAAGACCGAGCGTTTCGGCGACTTCCGCTTCGATCTGAACTGGTCGCATACGCTCAAGTCCGAGCGGCAGGTGTTCGCCACCGATCCGGTGGAAAGCGACTGGCGCGACGATCCGACCAACCTGGATTTCCGCAGCCGCGTGCGCGCGGGCGGCAACTGGCGCGCCGGCGACTGGTCGTCGAGTCTGTTCATGACCCGCTACGGCAGCCTGCCCAAGTACAGCGGCGTCGGCCGCACCGGCGTGTACTTCGTCTGGAACGCCAACATCGGCAAGCGCATCACCGATAAGGCGACCTTGAAGTTCTTCGTCAACAACCTGTTCAACAACACCCATCCGGTCGACAAGAGCAACACCTCGTTCCCGTATTTCTACGAGGCCTACAGCCCGATCGGGCGCGAGTTCGCGGCCGAGTACGAGTACAAGTTCCGCTAGTCGCGCCCGCGCGCGGCCCGGTTCCGCCGGGCCGCGCGCGCTGGGTTAAGCTGGATCCGGGATCGGCGGGCGCGGCGATGTCGGTTCGATGCCAATGGTCTGTATGGGAGTCGTCGATGTCTGGATCGTCCGGTGTTTGGTCGTGGTGGCTGCTGCCGGTCCTGGCGGCGTTGACGGCGACGGCGTTGGCCGCCGGTCAAGAGCGCGCGGATGCGCCGAAGGGCGAGGCTGCGGCCGTGCCGGCGGCGGGGTTCGACGATGGCCCGTATCTGACTTACGCCGACGGCCGCATCGACGCGCGCTGGGTCTGCGACGGCAAAGCGATCGAGCGTTCCTTCCCGGCCAAGCGCTGGCCGGTGACGGTGCCGGCGCAATGCGGCACCGACGCGCCGATCCAGGTGCGGGCGCCGGCCGAACCCGAGGCCGACGTTGCGGTGACCGGCGCGCAACGCATCGCCGTGCTGTCGGACGTGCACGGGCAGTACGATCTGATGCTGCGTTTGCTGCGCAGCAACGGCGTGGTCGATGCGAAATCGCGCTGGCGCTATGGGCGCGGCCATCTGGTGGTGGTCGGCGATGTGTTCGATCGCGGGCCCAAGGTCAATCAGGCGCTGTGGCTGTTGTACGGGCTGGAACAGCAGGCGCGCGCGGCCGGCGGCGGCGTGCACCTGCTGCTGGGCAATCACGAAATCATGGTGCTGGCCAACGACCTGCGTTACGTCAACGAAGGTTATCGGCGCAACGCCGCGCTGTTGGGTTCGTCCTACATCGATCTGTACGGCCCGGGCACCGTGCTCGGCCGCTGGCTGCGCAGCAAGCCGGTGATCGCGCAGATCGACGATCTGCTGTTCCTGCACGGCGGCATCGCCGAAAACTATTTCGAGATGGATGCGAGCCGCGAACAGGTCAATCAGCGCTACCGCGCCTCGCTCGGCACGCCCAAGCCGGTGTGGCAGAACGATCCGCAGCTGTCGGCGCTGTACAACGGCAAGACCAGCCCGATCTGGTACCGCGGCTACTTCACCGATCCGCAACTGCAGCAGGCGCAGGTCGATGCGATCGCCGCGCGGCTGGGGGTCAAGCGCATCGTCGTCGGGCATACCTCGCACAAGCAGGTCGCCAGTTATTTCGACGGCAGCGTGATCGGCGTCGACAGCAGCATCAAGAACGGCGAGTACGGCGAGCTGTTGCTGATCGAACGCGGCAAGATGAGCCGCGGCACGCCCGAGGGCAAGCGCTTGCCGTTGCTGGCGGCGGACCGGTTGATCGACACCGACTGAGCGCAGCCGGCCGGCTCGCCTGGCCCGGACCCGTGCGCGCCGCGCCGCCACGCAGTAGCCTGTGGCGATGGACTCCCTGATCGCCGCCGCCGGGCGCGCGCTGGCCGTGGGCGACGCGCTCGGCGCACTCAAGCGCGTGGCCTTGCGCGAAGACCCGCCGGCGCTGGCCTTGCGCGGCATCGCCATGGCCCAGTTGGGCGAGTACCCGCGCGCGCGTGAGTTGCTGCGCCGCGCCGCGCGCGGTTTCGGTGCGCGCGAGGCCTTGGCCCGCGCCCGCTGCATCGTCGCCGAAGCCGAAGTGGCGCTGGCCGTGCGCGATCTGGGCGGCGGATCGCGCGCGCTGGAAGACGCCGCGCTGGCCCTGGACGCGCGCGGCGATCGCGCCAATGCGCTGCAGGCGCGCTTGATCGGCTTGCGCCGGCTGTTGTTGCTCGGCCGCTTGGACCGGGCCGCCGCTGTGTTGGACGAATTGCAGACCGCCGACGCGCCGCCATCGTTGCAGGCGGTGAGCGAACTGGCCCGCGCCGAACTGGCGCTGCGTTCGCTGCGCACCGCGCCGGCGCGGGCGGCGCTGGAGCGCGCGGCCGATGCGGCGCGGCGCGCACGGGTGCCGGCGTTGGCGGCCGAGGTCGCCGACGCGCGCGCGATGCTCGATCGCGCCGGGGCGCGCATCGTGCATGGCGGCCACGAGCAGCCGTTGCGCCTGGAAGAAGTCGAGACGCTGTTGGCTTCGGACGCGTTGGTGATCGACGCCTGCCGCCGCGGCTTGCGCGCGGGCGAGGACTGGCGGCCGCTGGCGCGGCGGCCGTTGTTGTTCGGTTTGCTGCGCGGCTTGGCCGAAGCATGGCCGGGCGATGCCGATCGCAATGCGCTGATCGCGCAGGCGTTCCGCGAACGCCGGCCGGACGATACTCATCGCGCTCGCTTGCGGGTCGAGATCGGTCGTCTGCGCCGGTTGATCGCGCCGCTGGCGGACATCCACGCCAGCGCCCAAGGTTTCGCCCTTGTGCCGCGCGGGCAACGCCGGGTGGTGGTGCTGATGCCGCCGATCGACGGCGAGCAGGCCTCGTTGCTGGCCTTGCTGGCCGACGGCGCGGCCTGGTCCACCTCGGCGCTGGCGCTGGCCCTGGGCGACAGCCAGCGCACGGTGCAGCGCGCGCTGGCCGAACTGGAGGCCGACGGCCGCGCGCGTTCGCTCGGCCGCGCCCGCGCTCAGCGCTGGCTGGCCCCGCCGCTGCTGGGATTCACGACGATCTTGTTACTCCCGGCCGCGTTGCCGGCTGAGTAGATTGTGTCCGTGGCGCCGCGATGAGCGCCTTCAGGAGCCGCCGCATGAACCGCAACGCGAATACCGACAAGAACGCGCAAGCTGCCGCGAGCGCCGCCGAAATCCTGCGCGAATACGGCCCGTTCGAGGGCGTCACCCAGGTCGGCGGCGTCACCCACGACGGCGGCAAGGTCTGGGCCGCGGTCGGACAGCGTCTGGTCGCCTTCGATCCCGACAGCGGCGAGGTGGTGCGCGCGATCGAGCGCCCGGCCGACGCCGGCACCGCGTTCGACGGCACTTACCTTTATCAGATCGCCGAAGCGCGGATCGACAAGATCGATCCGGCCACCGGCGCGGTGGTGGCGTCGATTCCCGCGCCCGGCGCCGGCGGCGACTCGGGCCTGACCTGGGCCGAGGGCAGCCTGTGGGTCGGGCATTACCGCGACCGCAAGATCCACCGGATCGATCCGGCCACCGGCGCGATCGTGCGCAGCATCGAGTCCAACCGCTTCGTCACCGGCGTGACCTGGGTAGACGGCGAGTTGTGGCACGGCGTGTGGGAAGGCGACGAAAGCGAATTGCGCCATATCGATCCCGACAGCGGCGCGGTGCTGGAACGGCTGCAGATGCCGGCCGGCGTCGGCGTCAGCGGCCTGGAGTCCGACGGCGGCGATGTGTTCTATTGCGGCGGCGGCCCCAGCGGCAAAATCCGCGCCGTGCGCCGGCCGAAGCAAAGCGCGGCGTAAGCGCCGACCCGCGGCCGCGACTCTGGCGCGCCGCTCAACTTCCTCCCCCTACCGCTGCGGCCGCCACGGCCGCAGACGGGCACGCCATGCCCGCGCGATCCGCGCGCGCACCCATCCGGCCGTCAGGCCCACGGAGCATTGCATGAACGCCAAGATCGAACATTCCAGCGACGCCGCGACCCATCCCGCGCTGACCGATCATCCGGTCGTATCCCGGCCGCGTTGGCTGGAAGCGCGCATCGCCTTGCTGGCGCGCGAGAAAGAACTGACCCGGCTGCAGGACCAGATCGCACGCGAACGCCGCGCGCTGCCGTGGCTGCGGGTGGAGAAGGACTACCTTTTCGACACCTTGCAAGGGCCGCGCCGGCTCGCCGAGCTGTTCGACGGGCGCAGCCAGCTGTTGATCCAGCACTTCATGTTCGCGCCGGGTTGGGAACAAGGCTGCAAGAGCTGTTCCTACATGGCCGATCACAACGACGGCGCCAACCTGCATCTGGCCCAGCGCGACGTCACCCTGGTCGCGGTGTCGCGCGCGCCGCTGGCCGATATCGAGCGCTTCCGCCAGCGCATGCAGTGGAAGTTCCCGTGGGTGTCTTCGCACGGCAGCGATTTCAACCACGACTACGGGGTCAACTTCACCCAGGATGAGATGTCCACCGGCAAGGTCGACTACAACTACGTGCGCCAGCCGTTTCCGCACGAAGAGGCGCCCGGCCTGAGCGTGTTCTATCGCGATCCCAGTGGCGCGATCTTCCACACCTATTCGCGTTACGGCCGCGGTGTGGAAGTGATGATGCACACCTACAACCTGCTGGAACTCACGCCCAAGGGCCGCGACGAAGACGGCCTGGAGTATTCGATGGCCTGGGTGCGCCATCACGACCGTTACGAAACCGCGGTCTCGACGCTGACCGCGCCGGCCGCGGGCTCGTGTTGCGGCGGCAAGGCCTGATCCTTCCGCAATCGGCCGGAGTTCGGACATGCAGACTTGGTGGCCATGGCTGGCCGTCGCCGCATTGGGCGCGCTGCACGGGGCGAATCCGGCCAACGGCTGGATGTTCGCCGCCGCGCGCGGATTGCGCGCCGGCGACGACGCGCAGGCGCGTCGCGCGCTGTGGCCGATCGCTGTCGGTCACGCGGTCTCGGTGGCGATGGTGGTGTTGGCGGTGGCGCAGGGCGTGTTGCTCGATCGCGTCCAGGCCGAGCGCCTGGCCGGCGCGGTGCTGATCGCCATGGCCTTGTACCGCGGTGTCCGGCGCGCCTGGCCGCGTCTGCGCGCACCGCGCCTGCCCGCGTTCGCCGATGCGCGCGCGGGCCAGGCCGGCCTGGCGCTGTGGTCGTGCCTGATGGCGACCGCGCATGGCGCCGGATTGATGTTGGTGCCGGCCTTGGTGCCGTTGTGCATGGCCGATACCCCGGCGCGCGAGATCGTCGCGTCCGGGTCGTTGCTGTTGGCCTTGGCCGCGGTCGGCGTGCATCTTGCGGTCATGCTGATCGTCACCGGCGTTCTGGCTACCGGCGTCTGTCGCGGCGCGGCCGCGCATGCGGGGCGCATCGAGCGGATGGGCCATCGCTTCGGTGGCGCGTTCGCAAGCATCGCATCGCGCGATGCGTGGACGGTCGTGTTGGCCCTGATGGGGCTGGGTTTGATCGCGTTCGAATGAGGGGATGACGGCTTGAAAGAGGAGATGACGGCTTGAAAGAACTGCCGCGCACCTACCTATCGTCATTCCCGCGAACGCGGGAATCCAGAGACTTCAGAGCCATGTCGCGATAAAGCCCTGGATCCCCGCGTTCGCGGGGATGACGAGCAAAAGCACACGAGCGAAAAGCAGTAGCGACGCCATCCTCCTATCGTCATTCCCGCGAACGCGGGCTGCGCTCCACTTCGGCGGAGCCAAACATCCAGCGACTTCAACGCCAAGTGGCCCGCTAGCCTGCGAGCAGCGCCGCCGTCCGCGCCGCAGCGCTCACCTCGACCTACGCAAGCGAATGTTTGTTTCCAGTTGTAATTCCTCCATCTGTGATGCCGTACGCATTCAGAAAAATGTGTGCTTGGCCGGGTAGGGGGGTGTCGCTGCGGCGTCGTTGTTACTCATAACGGCAAAGGATCGCTTCGGCGTTCCGGCGCCGCCGCAACTTGCGGTTTCCCCCGGCCGTTCGCCTCTTCATCGCTCCACCGCATCGCAGGCGAATGCGGGCGCCCTTGTTGGCCTTGCCCGATTCCGCGTCATCCCCGCTCCGGCCGCGCACGCGGCCGCGACTTCGCCCATCCGCTCGTTCAGGCCCTGGTTTACGCATGAAGCAACCGCCCGTCGGCATCGCCTCGTTGCTCGCCTCCGCGAGTCAATGCGCCGATGCCGATACCGCGCGGAGGCCGGCTGCGTTCCCCCGCGATGCGTCCCCCGGCGCTCGTTCCCCGTCCGTGCCGCGCCGGGTATGCGCGGCATCCTCCATCCCCAGGAAGCAATCCATGAAGCAAGCCTCGCTCGCCCTGCTGGCTCTTGCATTGTCCGCGCCGGCGTTGTCCTACGCCGCCGACGGCACCCTCCAGATCGAAGGTTCGGTGATCGCGCCGACCTGCGTGCTGACCAACGGCCCGACCCCGGCCGATATCCGGGTCAAGTTGCCGGCGGTGGCGGTGTCGGCGTTGAGCCAGAGCGGCCAGACCGCCGGGCGCACCCCGTTCGTGATCCGGGTAGCCGATTGCGACGCCACCACCACTCAGATCCAGACCTATTTCGAACCCGGTCCGACCGTCAACACCAGCACCAACAATCTGACCCTGCAAGGCGGCGGCAACAACGCCGGCAACGTCGAGCTGCAACTGCTCAACGCCGACCACTCGCAGATCCTGCTCGGCAACCCCAGCGGCTTGCAGAACTCGCAAGGCGTGGCGGTGTCCGGCGGCGGCGCGGACCTGCGCTATTACGCGCAGTACGTGGCCACTGGCGCGGCGACCGCGGGCTCGGCCAACAGCAGCGTCACCTTCACCATGATCTATCAATGACGGCTTGATCCCGCTCATGCGCGCGCGGCCTGAACCGGCGCGCGGCATCGCGTTCCCCCAACCTCAGGAGTTGCGGTATGCAGATGTACCTAAGGAATCCCGCGTTAAGGAAAGCCGCGTTGAGCGTGGCGCTGTTGTCGGCGTTGCCGCTGGCCGCGCAAGCCCAGCAGAACGATCCGCTGTATCGCTATCAGTGGCATCTGATGAACTACGGTCAGAGCGTATTGGGCGACAGCAAGCCTGCGTTCGGCGTCGATCTGGGCATCGACGATCTGCACACCTACAACATCCGCGGCAAGAACGTGGTGGTGGGCGTGGTCGATGAAGGCCTGCAGATCGCCCACCCGGATCTGGCCGCCAACGTCGTGCCCGACGGTTCGCGCAACTTCAACACCGGCGGCCCGATCCACGACCCCAGCCCGACCCAGGCCGGCGAAGGCCACGGCACCGCGGTCGGCGGCATCATCGCCGCGGTCGGCTGGAACGGCATCGGCGTGCGCGGCGTGGCGCCGTCGGCCAAGCTCAAGGGCTTCAACTTCCTGTCGCCGCGCGCCGGCGGCAACCAGAACGACAACATCGTCTATTCGTGGTGGAACGGCGCCGAGTCCAAGGACGTGGCCGTCTCCAACAACAGCTGGGGCGCCGCGCCGCTGAACCCGATCGCGTTCTCCGAGAACGAAGTCGCCGCGTTCGAAAACCCGATGGCCGCCACCCGCGGCGGGCTGGGCACGGTCTACGTCAAGGCCGCCGGCAACCACTACAACTCGCATCCGGTGTTCTTCGGCCTGTTCAATGCCTGCACCGCCGAAACCCGCGCCGCCAACGTCGGCTGCACCCAGGCCGGCTTCGATCCGCGCAACAACCTGTTCAACGTGATGACCATCGCCGCGGTCAACGCCGCCGGCAAGCGCTCCAACTACTCCAGCCCGGGCACGGCGCTGTGGGTGTCGGGTCTGGGCGGCGAGTACGGGCATCAGAAGCCGTATTCCACCGCGGTCAATCCGCTCAACTTCGATCCGGCCATCGTCACCACCGACGTATCGGGCTGCACCAACGGCTACAACAACGACGCCGCCGATGCGCGCTTGAACGCGCTCGATTCCAGCCAGTCGGCGATCGACAACAGCTGCAACTACACCGGCCGCATGAACGGCACCTCGGCGGCGACCCCGACCGTGGCCGGCGTCGCCGCGCTGATGCTGCAGGCCAATCCGAAGCTGAGCTATCGCGACGTGCGCTATCTGTTGGCCACCACCGCGCGCAAGATCGATCCGCAGCAACCGGCGATCAGCCACGCCAACGGCACCCTGATCGCGCCGGGCTGGACCACCAACGCCGCCGGCCGCGCCTACAGCACCTGGTACGGCTACGGTCTGGTCGACGCCACCCTCGCGGTGGAGCGGTCGATGGCGTTCAAGCCGCTGCCCGCGCTGATCGACAGCGGCTGGCAACGCGCGCAAGTCGCCGCGCCCGTCGCCATCGGCAACCCCGCCGCGCCGGCGCGCCTGCAAGTGCGCATCGACCGCCGCATCGGCAAGGTCGAGGGCGTGCAACTGGGCCTTGAAACCAACTACGCGCTCACCGCCGGTTTCTTCTCCACCGCGCCTTCGCCGTTGACGGTGATCCTGACCTCGCCCAGCGGCACCAAGAGCTATGTGGTGCCGGCGATGACCGGGCTCGGCGCGACCACCGCCTTCACAATTCCCTTCATCGCCAGCAACGCGTTCCTGGACGAGAACGGCGAAGGCACCTGGACCTTGGAAGTCGCCGACGTGCCGCTGGCCGCGGGCGCCGCGTCCAAGGGCAATCTCACTGGATTCAAGATCCGCGTGCTGGGGCATTGATCATGAAGACTCTCTCTTTGTTGTGCGTAACCCTGCTGGGCATGAGCTTGGCCACCGCGGCGCAAGCGCAGGCCAGCGCCGAGAGCCAATTGCGTCAGGCCGCCACCGGCGCCAGCTTCAAGATCGGCGACACCGAGTTCCGCCTGGCGCCGTCGGCGGTGGTGGCTCCGGCGACCGCGGACACCGATCCGGCGCAAACCATCGTCGGCGGCAAGTACGCGGTCAGCCTCGGCAACGCCGCTGCGCCGGCGCGAGCCAAGCGCAGCGTCGCAGCCGATGCGCCGGCCAGCAAACTGGCAGCGGCAGTGTCCGAAAGCGGCGTGCCGGCGGTGGTCACCTCCTCGATCAACGTCTACTTCAACGAGCCCAGCGTGCTCGCCGACGCGGTGCGCAGCACCGGCGGCAAGCTGACCTATTCCTCCGACATCGGCGGCAAGGGCACGATCGAATTCGGCTCGGTGGCCGAGGCGATCGAAGCGGTGGGCAAGCTGCAAGGCAAGGCGGGGATCAAGGAAGTCAGCCCGCAGATCGAGCAGTTGGAAAACATTCTGCTGTAAGCGAAACGGTCCGCGCCGGCGCCGCGATGGCGTCGGCGCGGCTCTGCCGCGTCGTGCGGCGTCATCGAGTCCATCCCGTTCCCGGCCGCGCGGCCGCGGCGCGGGCCTATCTGTTCGATCAAGGGGAGTGGTGGGTATGCGGCAATACGCAATGAAGACGACCGCGCTCAGCGCGGCGTTGCTGGGCGCGATGATGGCGATGCCGGCGCTGGCGCAACAGGCGCAGAACGATCCGCTGTATCGGTATCAATGGCATCTGATGAATTACGGCCAGAGCGTATTGGGCGACAGCAAGCCCGCGTTCGGCATCGATCTGGGCATCGACGATCTGCACACCTACAACATCCGCGGCAAGAACGTGGTGGTGGCGGTGGTCGACGACGGCCTGGAAATCGCCCACCCCGACCTGGCCGCCAACGTGGTGCCCAACGGCTCCTGGAACTTCGTCGACAACAGCCACGACCCGACCCCGGCCAGCCCGTCGGCCGGCCACGGCACCGCGGTCGGCGGCATCATCGCCGCGGTCGGCTGGAACGGCATCGGCGTGCGCGGCGTGGCGCCGAGCGCGCGCTTGAAAGGCTTCAATTTCCTCGCCAATCAGGCCGCCGGCAATCTTGAGCGCTCCTGGTTCGATAGCGCCGAAGCCAAAGACGTGCAGGTGTCCAACAACAGCTGGGGCCGCACCCTGGTCTGGCCGATGGCGTTCTCCGAGAACGAAGTCGCCGCGTTCGAGCGGCCGATGGCCGCCACCCGCGGCGGCCTGGGTACGGTCTACGTCAAGTCGGCCGGCAACAACTACGCCAGCACCGTGGTCAGCAACATCAACCGCTGCACCGCGGCGATCCGCGCGCGCAACGTCGGTTGCAGCGCCACCAACCTGGATGCGCGCAACAACCTGTTCACCATCATCACCGTCGCCGCGGTCAACGCCGCCGGCATCCGTTCGAACTATTCCTCGGCCGGCTCGGCGCTGTGGGTGTCGGGTCTGGGCGGCGAGTACGGCCATCAGGCGCTGTACTCCAACGCGGTGAGCCCGCTCAATTTCGATCCGGCCATCGTCACCACCGATCGCAGCGGCTGCGTCGCCGGTTACAACAACGACATCGACAGCGACCGCAACTCGCCCAACAACACCCGCCGCAACGCGCTCGATTCCAGCCTGTCGGCGATCGACGCCACCTGCAACTACACCGGCCGCATGAACGGCACCTCGGCCGCCGCGCCGACGGTGGCGGGCACCATCGCGCTGATGCTGCAGGCCAATCCCAAGCTCAGCTATCGCGACGTGAAGTATCTGCTGGCGACCACCGCGCGCCGGATCGATCCCAATCAGGCCACCATGACCGATGCCAACGGCACCGTGCTGGCGCCGGGCTGGACGGTCAACGCCGCCGGCCGCGCTTTCAGCAACTGGTACGGCTTCGGTCTGGTCGACGCGACGCTCGCGGTCACCCGCGCGAGTGGCTTCAAATCCTTGGGCCCGCTGATCGACAGCGGCTGGCAACGCGCGCAAGTCGCCGCGCCCGTCGCCATCGGCGGTCCGGCCGCGCCGGCGCTGTTGCGCATCCCGGTGGCCAACGGCATCGCCCGGGTCGAGAGCGTGCAACTGGGTTTGGAAACCGACTACGCGATGGCCAGCGGCGCGTCGTTGATGGAGCCCTCGCGCCTGCGCGTGGTGCTGATCTCGCCCAGCGGCACCCGCAGCTACGTGGTGCCCGGCTACACCGGCCTGCGCGGCGGCGGCGCGGCGTTGACCATTCCCTTCAGCGCCAGCAACGCCTTCCTCGACGAAAACGGCGTCGGCGACTGGACCTTGGAAGTCACCGACATCGCGCTCGCCGCCGGCGCCGCGTCGGCCGGCAATCTCACCTCGTTCAAGCTCCGCGTCCTGGGACATTAATCATGAAGACTCTCGTTTTGTCCTGCGCCGGCTTGCTCGCTTTCGCGATCGCGCCCATGAGCCACGCCCAGAGCTACAGCAAGAAAGCCGAACTCGAACTCGCCGCGACCGGCGAATCCTTCAGCGTCGGAGAGACCCGCTTCCGCCTGGCGCCTTCGGCTTCGGTGCGGCCTTCGGCCGAATCGGCCGATCCCGAACGCGACGTGGTCGTGGCCGGTTATCTGCTCGAACCGGCCGCCATCACCGCCAGCACCGGCGGCCGCGCCAAGCGTTCGCTCGATGCCGCTCCGGCCAGCGCCGCGACCGGTGCGGAGAACCTCGCCGTGGCGGTGTCCGAAGGCGGTCTGCCGACCGTGGTCGCGCCGGAGTTGAACGTCTACTTCGACCACATCGGCGTGCTCGATGCGCTGGTGCGCGATACCGGCGGCCACTTGCTGTATTCCTCGGCGATCGGCGGCAAGGCCACCATCGGCTACGCCTCGGTGGCCGATGCGATCGCGGCGATGAAGCGGATCCAGGGCCGCGCCGGCGTGGCCGAGGTCAGCCCGCGCATCATCGAG